>JAGWBV010000096.1 GCA_021295715.1 Candidatus Poribacteria bacterium
GATTCTCAACAAGATATGACCCTGCCTTTTGAAAAGGCAGCTTGAATTCTGAAATATTGTCCAAACTTTAGTACATATAGATCTTCATATAGAACTTTTGGAACTACAGTTCTAATGAGTGCCTTTTTGCTTTAAATGTCCCCAAACGGTTGCTAACTTTCCATTCGCTTCAACCGCAAGCTCACCCGCCGCGAGGTCTGCAATCTCCGCATCATCTAAAACTCTGTCGTAAATACGAACATCGTCAATGAGTCCGTTCCATGAACGCCCTTGGTCTTTTTCGCCTTTGCCTATGACCAATTTGGTGGCATCCGTCAACTTTCCCTTAGTCTCTGGACTGTTAAAGGTGGGTGTATCGAGTTCACCGTCAATGTAGAGTGCCAGTTCGTTGCCACTGCTCCATGTCAATGCGAAGTGCTGCCAAGAATCCGTCTGCACATCGTTTGAGCTTTCAAGCCGTTGAATTCCGCCTGTTGTGGTAATACCCGCTTTGATAAGGTCACTACCGCAATGAGAGGACGGTATCGTCGCCACCCGGATCGCGTCCATCAATAAATCCTCGATCAGATTTAGTTTCAGCAGACTTAACCCAAACGGCAACGGTCAAAGCGGTCAATCCATTGATATAGTCCGCGCCGTTATCGTCTTCCGCAGCATCGCCACCACCATCAAATTCCAAGGCACCACCGAGTCGTCCACCATTGGGTTTCCATTTGACCCCGTTCCCTTTAAGCGATGCATCATTCCCATTCCCGCTCGAATCCGCGGCAGTTTTTCCGTCTGCTTCATCGAGATTCCAATATCCGAGTAACCCATCTGTAAGATTCGCAACAGCGATAGAACTCAACGCAACAAAAACGATGAAGGTAAAAAGTAACCTCTTAATTCCGTTCCGCATTTTGAATTCCTCCTTTAACCGATATCGGTTTGAGGTGGTTGTTCCATTTTCAATTGCTGTAGTTTCACATCCGATTTCGTTCAGAATTTCTTGAGTGAATGAATGTAGCCGAATCGTTCATGGTAAATTGAGAAACATGCAGATGCTTCAGTGGGCAGTAAACCACCAAACGCCTCTTCTCTGCCATTATAGCATTGAATTCATCTTTTGTTAAGAAAAAAATGGGGTAGGCACAAGACCTACCCCTACAATTTACATGGAAAGCAGTTAGACGTTACACACATCATAAGCGTGTTGCATCGCATCGAAGGCATCGCCTTTGGGACCGAATTCATGTCCTACATAGAGGTCGTATCCAGTGTTGACGATGGCACGCATCACGGCAGGATAGTAAATCTCTTGCTCGTCATCGAGGTCGTGCCGTCCGGGGTTACCTGCGGTATGGTAGTGCCCGATATAGTCGCTGTAATCCGTGATGTTACGGATTAGGTCGCCTTCCATGATCTGCATGTGGTAGATGTCATAGAGCAGCTGCGCTCGGGGTGAACCTACCCCTTTGCAGACCTCAACCCCCCACTCCGTCTTATCGCACTGATAATCTGGGTGGTTGACTTTACTGTTGAGCAGCTCGACGCAGAGATTGATTCCTTTTTCCTCAGCGGCTTTCGTAACGCGGGACAAGCCTGCGATTGTGTTATCACGTCCCTCTTCTTCTGATCTGCCTTCTCGGTTGCCAGAGAAACAGATGAGTCCGGGGATGTCGTTTTCCGCCGCGATGTCAATGTTCTTGAGGATTTCATCTTCAATCCTGTCGTGGTTGCTCGGATCATTCAAGCCGGACGGCAGTGACGCGTGTCCGACGATAATCGCAACGCGCATCCCGTGGTCCTGGACGACCGACCAGTATTCTGCGGGTAGCATTTCAACGGATTTATAACCGATGTCAGCGGCTTTCTTGATGACTTCTATTGGATCTCTGCCACGGCTGAAACCACCGAAACAGATGGATTGATTAATTGGCATAATTCTCTCTTTCTTTTTTTAATTTTCCTTGCGGGATAACAAGCACAGTTCCATGCTTAGCGTGCCTTCATTTTCTACAGGTCTACTGCCTTACCGGTGCGGAAGGAAGTGCTCGCCGCAAGCATGATGCGAAGTGTCTCTAATGCATCGCTGTAAGGTGATAGAATCTTTGAGGTATCGCCGGACTTTACGGCATCAATGAAGACACGATCCCGGTCGGCTCCACCGTCGTTCGAGAGCGGTTCCGTCTCGCCACCGCGGTTCACTTCGTTTGAACCCCCGACAGTAACAACGAGTCCACGCGTAAAGACTTCAAGATGCACGCGACCGAAACCTTCCATCGCACAAGCCGAGACGATATTCGCAACAGCACCGTTCTTGAATTCGATGTTCACCATGCTGATGTCATCTATGTCATAGTTCTCAATATGCGCCATACTACCGCTCGCGGCAACACCATGGACGGTTTTACCGTCACTACCAACGAGGAAGCGAGCAAGATCAAAGATATGTGTTGTCTGTTCGACGTGTTGTCCACCGGATTCGGCGCGCACGCGCCACCACGGTGTACCGGGCATGCCACCCATCCAATATCCGAGTGCACCGAGAATCTGCGGTTGTTCTTCAAGCATTGCCTTGGCGTTCTGTGCATTCCCACCGTAACGCCAGTGGTAACCGACACTCGTGACGACGCCGCTCTGTTCAACGTATTCATTAATAATGATCGCCGGTTCTAACTCGGAATGGATCGGCTTCTCGATAAACATCGCGATGCCTTGTTCACAAGCGATGCGTTCCTGTTCACCGTGCGCAAAAGGGGGTGTACAAATATAAACCGCGTCCAAGTCTTCTTTATCATACATGACACGGTAATCGCTGTAAGCGTTGCCACCGAATTCCTCGGCACGCTGTTTTGCGCGGTCTTCCGAGATGTCACACATTGCACAAAATTCAACGTCCTCGAAGTCTTCATTGAGGTTACGCATGTGTGCGCTCGCCATACCGCCGGTTCCGATAAAACCGAGTTTCACTTTATCCATGTTGTCTCCTTAAAATGGGTAATTATAGAAAA
The DNA here is from genome assembly GCA_021295715.1 of Candidatus Poribacteria bacterium. Classification (NCBI taxonomy): domain Bacteria; phylum Candidatus Poribacteria; species Candidatus Poribacteria bacterium. The sequence continues at coordinate 2,994 of JAGWBV010000096.1, forward strand.
TCCCTAAGTTTCAAGGATATAGTTTAGCAAAACCATCTGTTATATAGCAATAGATTTTTTTTGAAATTGTGGTATAATATTTTTAAATGGCTATCAGCGGTCAGCGGTCAGAAAGAGACTGGAATGGAAGAGAAGGAAACCGGAAGGTTGGAAGTCTGCAAACCTGAGGGCACGCATCCCTCCCTTCTTCCATCCTTCCAACCAAACGCCGACAGCCGATAGCAAACAAGGAGGAACAGCATGGGTTTCAAATTTGGATATAGTACTTTACGTTGGCAGACACCGGATTTTGAGGAATTGTTGACGCAACTGAAGGACGCGGGATGGGACGGTTGGGAGATGCGGCAATCCTTGGACTGGGTGGGCACGCCACAACACATTCGACAGGTGTGCAACAATACGGATTTACCGATCGCCGCTGTAACGGCACGTGGACTGCCGATCGACCAAAACACAGAACAGATGGAACTCAACAAACGACGTATTGATTTTGCCGCAGAAGTTGAAGCCGATTGTTTCATGTTCATGGGTGCGGGAAAACCGCAAGACCGACCAGTGAATAATTCGGATCTTGCTGCACTCGCTGATGTCTCCGAAGCGTGGGCAGAATACGCTGGACAATACGGACTGGAGGTCTGTTACCATATCCATACCAATACGACAGTGGACTCAATCGACGATTGGGCAAAATATATGAGCCTCCTCCGAAAGTGTAAATTGTGCATAGATGTGTCACACTCCGCACTCTGGGGATTCGACCCGATTGAATCCATCCGACGTTATAGCGATGTCCTCGTCTATGTCCATCTTCAGGATTATGCAGGCTACACGGGTGGAGATGGCAACTCATACGATGTAGACTGGGTGGATGTTGGTGCTGGCACTGTCATGGATTTCCCCGGTATCATGTCAACGCTCGAGGAACTCAATTATGACCGTTGGGTTACCGCGTGTCCTGGGCAGCTTGAGGAACGTTCGGATCTCGAACGCATGACGGTGAACCGCGAGTATCTGCGCCAGTTAGGCTATTAAGTCGTCCTTTATACCGGTAGGTGCGGTTTCTAACCGCACCGGACTTAGACGCAAACCTTTGTAGGAGCGACTTTCAGTCGTGATATACCAAATCGCTCTAATCTGGGTTCGTAAAATCTAAAGATAGGAAATCACATATATGAACAAACCAGCGGAGGACATCCGCTCTATTCTTGCCACGGATTGTGGCAGCACAACAACGAAAGCAATCCTAATTGAAAAAAGAGGTGAGGCATACCAACTCACCGTGCGGGGTGAGGCACCCACCACGGTTGAAGCACCCGTAGAGGATGTAACAGTAGGCGTTATCAATGCCATCACCGAAGTTGAGGAACTCGCCGGACGCAAACTCCTCGATGACGGTGTGATTCTCAAACCGCAACGCGGCGATGAAGGTGTCGATATCTATATATCCACCAGTAGTGCGGGTGGCGGACTCCAGATGATGGTAGCAGGTGTCGTCCGCAATTTGACCGGAGAAAGCGCGGAGCGCGCCGCACTCGGCGCGGGTGCAATCGTTATGGATGTCATCGCATCTAACGATAAACGCCTGCCACACGAAAAAATTGAACGTATCCGGCATCTACGTCCCGATATGCTCCTCCTTTCCGGTGGTGTCGATGGCGGGACTACCTCACACGTCGTTGAATTGGCTGAGATTATCGCCGCTGCGCGTCCGAAACCTCGATTGGGGATCGCTTATGAACTCCCCCTCATCTATGCTGGTAACACAGACGCTCGCGAATTAATCGAAGAACGTCTGCAAGACGTAATGGCATTGGAAATGGTGGATAACCTCCGTCCGGTTTTAGAGCGTGAAAACCTCATGCCGACACGACACAAGATTCAGGACCAATTCCTTGAACACGTTATGGCACATGCACCCGGTTATAGGAAACTCATCGACTGGACAGATGCCCCTATAATGCCGACACCGGGCGCAGTCGGCGAGATAATTCAGACCGTCTCCGAACAACAAAATATTGAAGTCGTCGGCGTTGATATCGGTGGCGCGACAACTGATGTATTTTCCGTCTTTAAAAACAGAGAAGCGGAACCCATCTTTAACCGCACTGTGAGTGCCAATCTCGGTATGAGTTATAGCGTTTCCAACGTCCTTGCTGAAGCCGGTTTAGAAAACGTTCTCCGTTGGGTGCCGTTTGATATTGAGGTCGGCGACCTCCGCAACCGCATCAAAAACAAAATGATTCGTCCGACGACAATCCCACAAACGTTGCAAGAACTGATTCTCGAACAAGCGATCGCGCGTGAGGCACTCCGACTCGCTTTCGAGCAACACAAACAACTCGCCGTCGAATTGCGCGGTGTCCAGCAACAACGGACGATCTCTGAAGCCTTCGATCAAGCGGAAAGCGGTCAAACCCTTGTAGACATGCTCTCCTTGGATATGCTCGTCGGAAGTGGGGGTGTTTTATCGCACGCGCCCCGGCGGCAGCAAGCCATGCTGATGATGATAGATGCTTTTCAACCCGAAGGCATAACCCATCTCGCCGTTGATAGCATCTTCATGATGCCACAACTCGGGGTCTTAGCACAGGTCAACCCGGAAGCCGCGACGCAGGTCTTTGAACGGGATTGCCTCATCCATTTAGGCACTGCGATCTCGCCAGTCGGCACTTCAAAGGTGGGTGAGACGTGCCTTTCCATTGAAATTAGTATCGCAGGCAATCCGCCTATCGCCGAGGATGTTCCTTACGGCGAACTCCGTCTCTATCCGCTATCATTGGGAGAAAAGGCATCCTTAAAACTCCAGCCCTCGCGAAGGTTTGATGTTGGTGCGGGGAATGGACACGCTGTTGAAGCAGCGGTGATGGGGGGTGTCGTCGGATTGGTCGTTGATACTCGCGGGAGACCGCTTGAAATACCAGCGGATGCGCAGCAGCGCGTCGCGCAACTGACCAAATGGCAGGCGGCTTTAGATGCCTACCCCTAAATTCTGATTCAGACACTTGACAAATTTTTGTTAAAAATTTACAATGTTTGACAACGCTTAACTTTTTAGTTACTTAACCTTTTAGCGAAACAGACAGGTTCCGAGGATCTGTGCTGTTATGTAAATTGTCTATCTATAAGGAGGCAAATTCCGATGAGAAAGTTTTATCAATTCACGCTCGCGACAGCGATTATGTTCGCGCTGCTTGTGAGTCTCTCACACCTTGCACTCGCACAGAAAGTCAATATAAAAGGTGGTCCTTTAAAAGAGAAGGATTGGTTATCTAATCCAGCCGAAGCCGCGCTCAACGAAGACCATTCAGACAACAAAAACTGGATTACGAAGTATTACGGGCCCGATGGGAACTACGAAAACAATGGAGGGTTCCCAGCGTCTGCTCCGAAGGACCTTATCGACGAAGGCACCAACGGTAAACTGACGCAGGAATCTCTTTCGACCATTAAAGGTTTGCAACTGACACTCACCGTTGATGTCGGTTGGGATAAAGGGCATGGGGGACCCCGAGGCTGGGAAGTCTTTGAAATTGACCCGGCGGACTCGCACCACATGAACAGAGATGGTCCCGGAGATTCGATTGATACCTACGGTATTATCGTTATTAAGGCTCCGGAGGCAATGACGTCCGTGATGTCACCGGCACACGACGACCACGCACAAATCTGGATTAACGGCGAGAAATGGTACAACAATTCGCTCTGGACGGGTGCCGCTCAGCAGGTTGACTACAATATTGAAGTTGAATTGCAAAAAGGCGGGAACGTCGTTCTTTACCGGTGTGGTGAATCCGGCGGTGATGCGTATATGAACTTGCACTTCGACGATAAAACGCATGAAACTGTTGACATCTATCCGGACAAAGCGAATGACCAGAAGAGTTTCTTTGATGAAGCCCGTAGTGCCCTCGCTGTCGATCCCGTCGGAAAATTGGCAACAACGTGGGGAGATATTAAACGCAAATAGAACGCTTTATAGTTTCTATCGGCACGTTTTCTAACCCTATCCTTACATACGGCGAATTGTGGTGCTGTCGTGTACCGCAGTTCGCCATATTTTTTTGTTGACAAATTTTATGACAACTGTTATGCTATCAAATTGTAATGTTGAACCGCTTTAACATTACATAACCTATGAACGAATCTGGGTTATACAGTCGTTTAATCCAGTATTTTCAACTATTCATTTAAAAAAAAGGAGATAAAAATGAGAAGAATGTATCAATTTGCGATCGCGATCGCGATTATGTTCGCGCTGGTTGTGAGCGGTTCTCAGATTGCGTTTGCACAGAAGCACAAAGTCAATGTTAAAGGGGGTCCTTTGAAAGAGAAGGACTGGCTGGCGGAAGCCCCCGGCGCACAGTTGGGAGAAAACCACGCCGATGTGAAAACATGGATCAGTCTGTGGTACGGTCCCGAGGGCAACTACGAAAACAATGGAACCTTCCAAGTTTCCTCGAAGAGAGACCTTATCGATGAAGGCACTAAGGGTAAGCTGACGGAACCCAAACTTTCGACAGTTGAAGGTTTGAAAATGACGCAAACTGTTGATATGGCTTGGGATAAGAAGCACGGCGGCACCCGAGAATGGACAGTCTTTGAACTTGACGTTGCGAGCCAAGATAATATGAATAGAGACGGTCCCGCCGATAACATTGACACTTATGTGATGTGTGTTATTGACGCACCCAAGGATATGAAATCCATCTTTTCTCCGGCACACGACGATCACGCGCAGATTTGGGTCAACGGTGATAAATGGTACAACGATTCCACGTGGACAGGTGGCGCACAGATAGTGCACTACAACATCGAAGTCCAGTTGCAGAAGGGCGCGAATGTTGTCCTCTATCGGGTCGGCGAGTCCGGCGGTGCTGCCTACATCAATTTGCACTTTGATGATGAAACCCACAAAGTCTGCAAAATCTATCCAGAGAAGTCGAAAGACCAGAAAAGCTTCTTCAATGAAGTTCGTGGTGTTCTGCCAGTCGATCCTACTGGGAAGGCGACATCCACCTGGGCAGATATTAAGCAGAACCGTTAGTTAATCGCAGTCCTTGTCTCTCACTTTGAGACAAGGGCTTTTCTTCATCTCTTTTTCTGATAACCGCCCTGCACCATGCGATACTTCCCCCAATCTCACAAATTTCTTTGACAAGGAGAATTCAATGGAATTTAGAGTGCGTGAAAAGTTGAAATATATGTTTTTAGGGGGATTGCTAACCCTCGCCGGTTTTATGTTAGGGAACATGAACAACACTACAGACGCACAGTTTGGATATGAAACGATTGATAAACTGACCGTCGGAGAACTCATCGTGCGTAAGGATATTAGGGTAATGGGTGATGGCATGGATCCTCGAGTTCTTATCGCTTGGGACAGAGAGGGTGGACGTGTGGTAACTTACGGTCCAAAAGGCGTAGGTGCGGCTTCTCTCTTGGTTGCGGAGGGGAATGGCGTTGTGACGACGCAAGGGTCAAAGGAGAAAACCGGTGCGTCTCTCATGGTGAATGAGGGAGGTGGGGTCCTATCACTTTTCGCGCCTGATGGAAATGCCAGGATTCTCTTGGGTATATCTGAAGGCGACGGTGTTGCTTACTTAGTCGATCAATCTGGTAATGCCCGTGTATTGAAACCTTAGTTAATAGCGGTCAGCAATCAGCAATCAGCGGTCAGTCGTCAGTATCTGAATGGCTTTGAGGCTTTGACAACCGACTTGACAAATTTATGTTCAGGTGTTATAATAATTAGCAAGTTGTAATCTTGAACGCGATTTCAGCGTTTATAGTTAGTTAAAGAGTTTTAGGAGGCTCCATAACGCCGCCTAATCACTTTAGTTTTTAATTTTACAGAAAAGGATGTAAGCACAGAGATGAAAAGATTTTATACTTTTACACTCGCACTCGCGATTGTATTCACACTTATTGTTAGTGGTTCACACTATGTATTCGCGGCTGGTCTGATTACAGGTGGTCCCTTGCCTGAGGACCAACATTTAGAAGATCCAGATCCCAACGGTGACGATCTGAGAGAAGATCGCAGTGGCGTGGATTCATGGATTACGAAATGGTACGGACCCGAGGGTAACTATCAAAACAACGGCGGTTTTGCCACCTCAGCACCAATCGATCTTATAGAAGAAGGCACCGGTGGCGCACTCAACCAATTTTCGCTCTCAACACTTGACGGCTTGCTCATGACGCAAGACTTAGATGTGGAATGGGGCGACGACCACGGCGGCACCCGCGCGTGGACTGTCTTTGAAATCGATCCCACTGATGGAAACAATATGGGTAGACCTGATGGCGATCCGACTGCTGACTCCTACCCTAATAATGTTGATATCTACGGTCTTCTCGTCATTGATTCGCCGAGTGATATGCAAGCCGTAATGTCACCCGCACACGATGATTACGCCCAAATCTGGATTAACGGCGAAAAGTGGTACAACAATTCCAGGTGGACGGGTGCCGCACAAACGATTCTTCACGATGTCGAAATTGATTTGCAAAAAGGTGCGAACGTCCTGGTTTACCGGTGTGGTGAATCCGGCGGTTCCGCATATTTCAACCTGCACCTTGACGATGCAACGAACGCTGCCGTTACCGTCTACCCCAAAGATTCAACCGATCAGGCGAGTTTCTTCGCTGAAATCCAAGATATAGTTGTTTCTGTCGAACCCGTTGGGAAGTTGACAACAACGTGGGCGGATATCAAACGGCAATAAGATCTGTCGCTATTTTTGTAGGCGTGTTTATAGGCACGTCCTCGCTCATGGCGAATTGTAGGACTATCATGCCCTACAATTCGCCATATTTTTTGCCCCCTCTTTGCTGATGGCTGATGGCTGACTGCCGATGGCTATCCCACCACATTTGTTTGCAAACCACAAAACCATCTGATATAATAAAAATATGTTTAAGAAAATGCTCTGTTACGCATTGATAGCTGTCTTCGGTTTCGTTCTCATCGGATGGATAGGTGCTTGGACCCGCGCAATGAAAGCCGGGAACGAAGCTTATGTGCATGGAAACTACAACGAAGCACAAGCCGCTTTTCAACAGGCGACACTTGAAAAACCTGACAATCCCGTTGCACATTATAACTTGGGGACTGCCCTCTATAGACAGGGTAACTTTCGAGAGGCAGCACGGTCATTTCAGGCATCACTATCAAGGCATTCTGAACAAGCTGCCCAACACATTGAAAATACCCTCAATCGATCAAGTATCTTGTATAACTTAGGAAACACCCAATTTAAAGTCGGAGATCTCGCGAGTGCCATTGACGCTTACGAGCAAACACTCCGCCTGGATCCTCAAGATACGGATGCACAACATAACCTTGCATTGGCACGCCAACTCTTAAGACAGCAGGAAGACCTCGCGCAACAACAAGCGAATAGAAACACTGCCCCGAAAACCGAGCCTGACGACGTTGGTAGAGCAGAAGCACTTCGACTCTTAGAGCGTTTCAGTGAAAATGAAAATAGGCTACGGCAAAAATTGCTACAACAACAGCGCAAAAGTGGATATCGGCGTGAAAAGGATTGGTAAACTTCTTTCACTCTTTTTTTTCAGCATCGTTTTCGTCTTTCTCACGACAGCGACACAAAGCCAGGAGATTAATGTCGCTGCCATAGTGAGTCCACGTCACATTCAATTCGGAGAGAAAGCGAGGTTGGACCTCACAATTTCGGGGGACGCTTTTATCACGCATATTGAAGCACCGCAGTTCAATTTCCTACCGGCGTTCCTTGCAATGCCACTCCATTCCGAAACGACACCACGATTAGAAGCAAACCAAATTGCGGTTTCGATGGCGTGGGCTTATGAATTGATTCCGCAAGCGATCGGGGACTTTACGCTCTCCGATATCCGTTTTGCATATCAAGGGACACCCTATTTCGCAAATCCGGGTTCGATTCGGGTGAGCGGTGCCGACACATACATAGATGTTTCAACGAATGCTATTCACCAAGTTGAAGCAAAGGTCGATACATCCGAACCGTATCTCAATGCCCCTCTGACTTACACTTTCCGCTATCTCTATACAGTTGTGCTTCCGACGCGAGCGTCCCCAACCCAACGACTCCCGGCATTCAGTGATTTCTTCGCCGAGGAACTCCGAAAACGCCCACCATACACACAGCAAATTCGTGGGAAGACGTTTTGGGTTGAAGAGCATACCCGCACGTTATATCCGAAGAAAACTGGGCAGGTCGTTCTGGCACCTGCTGAACTCCTACTCCCGCTTCCAAAAGGACCCAAAACCTTAAAAACCAAACCGTTGACCTTGACAGTCCAACCGATACCAGAAATAGGCAGACCGCCCCACTTCAACGGTGCCATCGGTGATTACCAAATCTCGGCGCAGTTGGTGCGCGGTTCAGTAGTGGTCGGAAGCGCGCTAACACTTACTGTGCGTATCTCTGGACGTGGTAACATCCAGACGGCTGTAGCCCCGGCACTGCCAACAATAGCCGGGGTCATGATGAGCAACCCCATCCTCTCGAAAGACTCTACGCCAACGAGTCGGGTTTATACCTACACGCTAACCCCCGCGCGAACCGGCGCGCTCCGCATTCCATCAATTGCGTATGCCTACTTCGATCCGAGTCGTGCAATTTACGCAACAACACAGACAGCACCTATCCCGCTCTCCGTGCGTCCACACCCAAACGACCCCGCTGAAGATGAAGTCGATGGGTCACCGTGGTTACTCTGGTTAATCCTCTTCGCACTTCTGATAGTGGCGTTGGGTGTA
>JAGWBV010000097.1 GCA_021295715.1 Candidatus Poribacteria bacterium
ACTCTTTTTTAGGCGTTTCGTCTATTTCAATAGGGCGAGACTGTATCCCAAATCTAAAGAATTGGGCTTTAGTCTCGGAAGATTAGGTAAACGGCAATCAAAGGCGGGGTCCAATCCCCCTGCATTTTGAGTAGTGCTTGTAAGTCTGCGATGACTTCGACTGATGGACGACCACCGGGTCGCAGATGGATAATCCCCGTAGTCGGGTGTTTCAAATAGACAGCGAGTTTCCCGAAGTCGGAATCATGCGTTAAAACAAAGCGGTGCATTGCGTGAGCGTTCGCGAGAATGTCTCGATCAGCATAGAACTGCCATCCTTCTTCACGAACATAGAGCACATCAACACCTTGCGACCGCAAGAACTCAACAACGGCATAAGCAATATTTGCATCAGCAACAAGTGGTGGTAACATTATTATGGTGCACCGTCTCGGTGGGAGACAACATCAATCACAATCTCATTCTGGAGTGCCCGTGCAGCGTAGGACAATACCGCCCGAATGCTTTCTTCAGTCAAATCTGGATAGTCTGCAATAATCTCCTGATTGGACATACCACTTGCCAATAATCCCAATATATGTGCCACACTAAGGCGTGTGCCCTCAATAATCGGTTTTCCACCGAGAATTCCGGGATTGGCAATAATTCTGGCCATGATTTTTTAGCTCCTATAGAAAATTCATTGATCTTACCTATATAGTTTACCCGAATTTGTGATTCATATCAAATCGTTTTACTGGATTACCTTCCGATTCCCACAAAAAATTTGACTTCTAATTCGGCACGGTATATAATCGTCCCATGACAAAACAGTGAATCATATAGCAGTCTCGTTTTCGGTTTCTCATAGTTTGGAGCAACAGGATAGCGGAGGATATGGACATGGCAAATTTACGCGTTGGAGTGATTGGATGTAGCGGTATCGGCACAACACACGTATCAGGATTAGTGGGTATGCCGAACGTTGAATTAGCCGCTGGCTGCGATTTTGTGCAAAGCACATTGGATGCGTTCAAGGAAAAATATCAGGATACCTGGGGCAACATCGCCTTGTATACCAACCATCAAGAGATGCTCTCTGCCGAGCATTTGGACATCGTTACAGTGGCGACATCCGATCATCGGCATGCTGACCTTGTTGTTGACGCAGCCAATGCCGGTGTAAAGGGTATCTTCTGTGAAAAACCGATGGCTACCAGCATCGCAGATGCAGATAGGATGTTGGAAGCAACGGATCGGAACGGGACGATCCTCTCGATTGACCATACCCGTCGGTGGCAGCCTTTGTGGCGGCATACCAAAGATGTTGTCGTCGATGGCGGACGCATTGGAGATGTCCAGTATGTCATTGGTACCCTGAGCGGGGGTCGCGCGATGCTCTTCCGCAATGGAACACACCTTGTTGATGCTATCTGCTACTTCGCTGACTCAGATCCGGAGTGGGTCTCTGCTGAATTAGAAGACGGCTACGAGGACTACAACGAATATAAAGGCGATGGTGGACACGTTCCGGCAACCGAACCATCAGCACATGGATATATCCACTTCGCGAACGGTGTGCGCGGCTATTATGCTGGTGGTCCAAAGACAACCCTCTCCGGGTTCCGCGTCGAGATTGTTGGCACCAACGGTTATATTCTCATCAGTGACAAGGGCGCAACCCTCCATCAGGACGATGTTGTTGAGACAATTGAGGCACCAACGTGGGACATTACCGGTATTCCTGCGGGTCCCCGAGAGTTAGTGGGTCTTATCACAGAGGGTGGCGAACCTGTTTCGCCTGGAACCGAGGGGTATAAAGTTGTCCAGATTATCATCGGATTCTTAACCTCACAGCAGCGTGACAATGGGAAGGTCAGACTGCCGTTGTCTGGAGGTTAGTCTTCGTCGCTTTTCAAAACGATTGCGTTTTCAGGAGTCCACTGTAGATAGACCGTATCGCCGCGTTGAAAGCGATGTATATTTCCTGCGCCTGTGTTCTGTTGATGGACAATAAGTGGGGTCGGGTAATCGGTTTTGATGGCATACTGAAGTGTTGTACCAAGGTAACTTTCATCCTGAATCACACCTCTTAGGCAGTTCGCAACATCAGGAGCGCAGGTCATTCTCAAGTCAATGCGTTCTGGACGGATCGCCACAGTGACAGGTGTGTCTATGGGCATGTTGTTGCTCAGTGTGCCGACAATCTTAAGAGGTGGTGCCGTTGTCAGCATAATTTCGTTCTGGCTGACCAGTGTCCCTTCAAGAAAGTTGGTGGTGCCGATAAAGTCTGCGACGAAACGGTTCTGTGGCGAATCGTAGATTTCAGCAGGCGTTCCGACTTGGAGGATTTTACCATCGTTCATCACCGCAATCCGATCGGAGAGTGCCAGTGCCTCCCCCTGGTCGTGTGTGACATAAACAAACGTGATACCGACTTTGCGCTGCAGTGCTTTCAGTTCGGATTGCATCTGTTTTCGGAGTTTCAAATCGAGTGCTGAGAGTGGCTCATCTAACAACAGAATGGTGGGTTCATTGATTAGCGCACGCGCCAGTGCTACACGCTGTCTCTCACCGCCAGAGAGTTCACTCGGTTTCCGGTCACCGTAACCCGACAGCTGAATTAAATCTAATGCGCGTTCAACGGCATCAGAGATTTCTGCTTTGGTGGCTTTTTTCATCTGCAGCCCAAATGCGATATTCTGGGCAACGGTTTTGTGAGGGAACAAGGCGTAATTTTGGAAGACGGTATTGACTGGACGGCGATAGGGTGGCATTTCCGCCATCAGTTCGCCGTTGATGAATACTTCTCCGGTGGTGGGATATACAAATCCGCCGATGATACGGAGCGTTGTCGTTTTTCCACACCCGCTCGGTCCCAGCAGTGAAAAGAACTCGCCGCCTTCTATCTGTAGAGACACATCGTCAACTGCGACGGTGTCCCCGAATTGCTTTGTTACGGATGTGAGGGTAATCTGTCCTACAGACATTTTTTTAACGGTTGGGTTTTTGCACCGATTTTTCCGTTGTCAAAATCGGGTTTTTGGCCGGTTCAAATGTGATTCTGCGTTGTCCTCTGACAAATGACGATGTTTTCTTCGTGCATTGTTGTAGAGGTCTTGCCTGCAACGTTGGTGGGACTGTTTTTCTTTGGCATCCTTTTGTTTGGTATATTCCTGACGATTGTTTCCTTATGGATAAATCCATGCTGACGGAAAGCAGAGACAATAAATGCGTCTGTCGGCAACATAACTCCTTTGACTCGTCGATTTCCGACAACATAACAAATTGTAGCAGTCGGTGAAAGAACTTGTGCTACTGAATTAATGCTACGTCCAAGGTCTACGTAAAATGCCGATACCTCCCACCCACGCTTCTCATCAACAGATACAATTTCTGCAATAGCCTCTTTTACCGGTGAATCCCTTAATATTTCTTTTGTATGCTGCCCGCCCATTGCGAGTTTGTCAATTTTACGAGCATTCGGCAAACCTATCCACTCTGCTGCGAGTCGCGAGAATTGTCCATACGCCACGGTAGTGTGTGAGTCTCCATAGGGAGGCGATGTAATCACTAAGTCATAACCACCGATCGGTCGAGGCATTGGGAGTTCACCTTGAACCGTATTTGCACCGGACACTGATGCTTCAACCTTCTTCCGTTCTTCAAGAAACGCTGCCAAACCGCCCCGATTTCTGCTGAGTTTCTTACGAAGGATGCCAAAGACATCTGGGGTGAAATTCTCAAGTTTCTTCGCTGACATACGGTATAATTTAAATTCCCCGTTTCGCGTATAGGAAACCTCTCGAACGGTCTCTGAAAAAGCAACGAGAATAAAGTTTCGCACTGCTTCATCTTCTACTTTGCTAATCCAAGCCCGTAGATTAGCGAGGGATTTGATAACATCTTCAGAAAACCAGTATGCCAGATTAATGATGTCAGGGATTGGAACATCAAGCACTTCGCCCGATTGGAATTCAACCTGAAAGAGATGATCATGCAATCTATTCAAGGTCTTGTCTAAAGTGGATAGACAAATAGGAGTCGATTTAGTGGTTGCTATTAGACGCACGAGCGGATTAATGTCACACCCAACACTATGCATACCAAACAGAGATGCCTCAACCAGAGAGGTACCGGTCCCACAATAGGGATGGAGGAGCCATCCGCCTTCTACTCCAGATTGATTAAGGAGTTTCCGTGCGATTTGCGGGATCATCATGGCAGGATAGGTGTGAAAACAGTGGGTATACTCTTTTGTATCAGCCTCCCGAAAGTCCCAAGATTCATCCTTGTATTTCAGATCATCCGCACTCATATTAGTTTTTCCCGATTACCAAAGCATAAGTTCCAAAATCTCTCGTCAATTCTAAAAGCAGTGCCGTGATTTCTCACTGATCCATTTTCTCTCAGATGCATTCTCACATCAACGACAATGATATCCTGTTTAACCAAATCCAGTAAATTACCTTCATTTGGTTGTGTTAGGTAAAATGCTTCATTAAACCAAAACTTTTCTTTCTCTTCTGAATTGGTCCGGGCATCTGCGTAAACAATAACCAGAGCAGGCATCTTTTTCATGAAACTATTAATTAAGTTTTCGCCAGCCCACTCGGCAATAAGGGACCCATCTACGTGATAAAGTTTGACCGCCTCTTGCTCAATTTTCACATAAAGTCCCTGATTGTTTGGTGTGCTATTGACAGTGCAGTATAGGGATGAACGTCCGTTTGTATCTATGTAGCCGTATTTCTCAATCAGGTCCTTCTGCTTCTACTCCAAACTCACGATTTAACGATTCGATTTTTGATACCTCGGAATCTGTATTATTAAATGGACTTACAATGACTTTGAAGTGCATACTCTTAATTTTCTGGCAATGTTGGCAGCGTCCCTAATATTGCATTTAACATCAGTTGATACTTTAACAATTAACGTATTATCTATAAGTGGGCAGCCACAAGGGACTGCCCCTACAGGGAAAATCCCTTCAACCCAACTTACAATACTATCAAACTCAACTTGACATTCTTGGTTTTCTGATAATTTCATAATAAACTCCTCTTTGAAGGTCAAGGGTTTTGTCTAAACAGTGACGAAAGAGTGGATCGGAAATCCTCCAGATCGCGCCGCAGTTAACTCGGCTATATTCATTGGAAAGCCTCAATCTGTCGACAAAACCCGCGTCAAAATCTGATTTACGAGTTGCGGATTTGCCTTGCCGCGAGTGGCACGCATCACTTGCCCTACGAGAAACCCGATCGCTTTCTTCGTGCCATCACGATAATCTTGAGCGGGACCGGGGTTTTCCTCCACCACCTGTAAGACGATAGATTCTATCTCTGAAGTGTCCGTAATCTGCGCTAATCCCTTTTCATCGACAATCTGTTTCGGCATTTTGCCCGTTTCAAAGGCATCGTCAAGCACAGATTTGGCGATTTTACCGCTGATGGTTGCATCTCCGATTAACTGGATGAGTTCATTGAGGTGTGCTGGTGTGACCTTCGCACCTTGGATCTCAATTTCGGTTGTGTTTAGAAGCCGCGTTAGGTCTCCCATGATCCAGTTTGCACAAGCAGTGGGTTCCCCGCTGAGTCGGGCGACTTCGTCGAAGAATTCAGCAAGCGGTCGGGTGCTTGTCAGGAATTCTGCGTTTTCGGGCGAGATGTCGTAGTCCGAAATGAACCGTTCTCGGCGGGCAGCAGGGAGTTCGGGAAGGGACGGTTGGACTTCCTTAACCCACTCATCACTTACCTGGACATGAACGAGATCGGGTTCAGGGAAATAGCGATAGTCGTCAGCTTCCTCTTTACCCCTCATGGCGACAGTCTTGCCCGTGCTGGCATCAAACAGGAGTGTCTCTTGGACAACTTCCTCACCAGCGTCTAAAATTCGAGCCTGCCGTTTCACCTCGTATTCCATTGCTTCGATTAATTCTTGGAACGAGTTCTTGTTCTTAATTTCAGTGCGTGTTCCTAATTCTCTACTACCTTTGGGACGTAGAGAGAGGTTTGGCTCACATCGCAGGCTCCCCTCTTCCATGTTGCAGTCGCTAACTTCAATATACTCTAAAATTTCCTTAACTGCACGACAATAAGCGATGGCTTCCGCGGGAGAATACAATTCCGGTTCGCTCACAATTTCAAGAAGTGGCACACCGGCACGATTGAAATCCATGAAACTACGGGTTGGATCACCTGTAACTTCGGCGTGAATGGATTTTCCCGCATCCTCCTCCAAGTGAATTCTACGGAGGGCGACAGTGCGGAGTTCGCCTTCAAATTCAAACGTTACCTGTCCGTTTTGACACAACGGAATGTCATATTGTGAGATTTGGTAGTTCTTCGGCAAATCTGGATAGAAGTAGTTCTTCCGATCAAATTTACTGGAAGCTGTGATTTCACATTCCATCGCCAAACCAGCACGAATCGCAAACTCAACAGCACGTCTATTGATGACCGGTAATGTCCCCGGCATCCCTAAACAGATTGGACACGTACAGTCATTCGCCGATGCCCCGAAGGTATAAGCGCAATTACAGAAAAGTTTGCTTTCTGTGCATAATTCGGCGTGGATTTCCAAACCGATAACTATCTCATATTTTTCCATATTTTTAATTTACCTTGCGGATTTTTAATTATACCTTGCGGAGGAAGGACATGCATTTCGATATTAACGTGCGTTCCTTATATCCGCCTGCGTGTTTTTGCTTGGGCGTTTCTGCGGATTTCTGCGTATTGTTGCAGGCTACTGCTTTGGGTCTAACGAAAACTTCTTATTGCCCACTCATCGCCAATTCAGGACTTACGCAATTTTGAGGGTAGCACGTGTGCTGAGAGGACAAACCGGCAAAAAAACGCATACGGGGTCATTGACACAACCCAACAGGTGATGCCACAGAAAAGCAGCCTGCGCAAGTCCTACTTTACATGCCTTTCTCCGAGAGTTCATTAACGACGGCGACGTTTGCTTCCACTTCGTTCTCCGAGGTCATACCGATAGTCATTGCGTGTACGCACGGGAGTCCCATCACAAATTCGATTGCCTCGCGTTGACTGGTCGCATTTTCTGCCAATTTTCCCTGTCCGAGCACTTTCATCCCATAGATGCCTTTTCCAGCGAATGCCATCTGCTCCATTGTGCGGATAACATCAGCGGGGGATGCGTCCATGCTAACGCCGGCGTGATTAATCCGAGCCAAGACAACATCAACCCATTCTGTCATCGCTGATGTTTGAAAGGCACCGTAATCGTGGCAGGATACACCGTGTGCGCGAATCAATCCTTGCTCCTTGCAACGAGCGAGTGCTTCCATCGCATCTGGGTACTGTTGTGGCCAGTCTACTTGTGTGAGGCAGTGGAGTAGGACGATGTCTACATAGTCAGAATCTATCTCTTTGAGAAATCTCTTCACATCTGCTTCCACAGTTTCTCGCGTGCGGGAGGTTGTCTTTGTAGTGACAGTGACACTCTCACGTGGAACCTCTTGAAGTGCTGCTTTGACATGCGGATGGCTCCCGTACTGGTCTGCGGAATCCCAAAACGTTACACCTTTTTCGTGTGAGAACAGGAGTAAGTCCCGTAAAGCTTCAAATCCCAAATCTGTCTGATTTGAACGACCATTCCAGCCGTTCGATCCGGTTCCGATCGAAAGCCGTGAAACATTTAAACCTGTTTTCCCAAGTGCTACAATTTCCATTTACCATTTCTCCTTTCAGGCGATTAAGTTGCGATTAAGTATAGCGTAACATATCCGAATTTGGCAAGCGATTTCTGGAATTCGCGAGACGAAATGTCATTGTTGCTTTTTTTGTTGCTTTTCGCCTTTAAGAGACGTTACAATTTAATTATGATAAGAGAATTCGGAAAAATCTATGTTTATTTCAAGGAAATCCACAGGAACTCACAGTAGGAGGATCCCAAAAAGGGCGAAATGAAATATATGAAGTCTTTTAGCAGAAACCGAATTCAGCCCAATAATAAATCAGGTTCGGGAACTGCGTTATATTCCATCATAATCCGAAAATTACTTTTAAGTCTACTCGCGTTGGCTTATGGATGCTTCGCTATCGGGGTGTCGGCTTCAGCTGATGAAGAACACAGTGCTGCGTGGCAAGAAGCCTTCGCCTTGATTGATAAAGGGGACCGCAAAAAAGCAGTTTTGAAACT
This sequence comes from Candidatus Poribacteria bacterium, assembly GCA_021295715.1. Taxonomy (NCBI): domain Bacteria; phylum Candidatus Poribacteria; species Candidatus Poribacteria bacterium. The sequence goes on from JAGWBV010000097.1 coordinate 8,149, forward strand.
TGAGGCTTTATTGCAAACCGATCTGTCTGAGCCGAAAAAGCGTGAGATCCATCATGCACTCGGCTATAACTATGAAAAACTACGCGACCGTCCGAAGGCAGTTGGACATTACGCGCGAGTCGCTTCGGTTAGTTATCCGTTGGCAGATTATGCCATCTATCGCTTGGCACGACTTTACGAAGGTATGAATAATAGCACGCGGGCGGTAAAGTGGTACACACAGCTTGCCGAGGATTACCCAACGAGTTTCTATCTCGTGGAGGCGAAGTGGGCTTTAGCACAACTTCATCTGGAAAAGAAGCAGTATGCGTCCGCAAAATCTGTACTGGTCGAACTCATTGAGCAGCCTCGCTATGCCCGAGAAGCACGTTTTGCTTTGGCACGCTGCAATGAGGAACTCGGTGACATTTCTACAGCATTCAACACGTATCGCGAACTCATTACGGCAAATCATTCAGGTAGCGTTGCTCGTGATGCCGTTGCTCGACTTAAAAGACTTGTAAGAGCGAATAAAACACTAAAGCTTACCCCAACCGACCGACTTCAGTGTGGCTTGGTATCTCTTTCTCATAAACAGTGGAAATCCGCCGTAGCGGACTTGGAATTAATTCCTAAGACTGAGGATTTGAATTTACGAGCACATGCGCTCTATCTTATTGGAAAGAGTTATCAGGGACGTAAGTGGTACAACACAGCAATTAAGAAGTTCAATGCAGTCATTGCGCTCGGTGATAAAAACGAGTATATCACGCGAGCGACTTATCAAATAGCGCAGTGTTATCGTCGGAAAGGACATATTAGAACCGCTATCAGCAAACTTGAGAATTTTGTGAAGACATACACATGGAGCGAGTTGGTAGACGACGCATTGTACGATATATCGCAGCTCCGCGAAAAACAGGGCAAATCCGAGTTAGCTATTGATGCTTATTCGCGCTTAATCAAGGTCGCGCCAAAAAGTCCATACGCTGATGTTGCAGCGTGGCGAACTGGCTGGCATCGTTTCGACGAACGACGCTACGAGGAGAGTTACAACGCCTTCAAAGGCTTGAAGGAGAATTTCCCCGGCAATCGTTATGCGATGGGTGCGCACTTTTGGATGGCAAAGATACGCGAACGACAGAACAAACCCGCACTCGCACGAAAGTTGTACACAGAAGTGGCAGAATCACGATATTGGTACTACTCAGCACGAGCAAAAGCGATTTTAGGTGTGGCTACATCTGAGCTGGAACCGAAGGCTATTCAGGATGCGGAATTACCGGAGCGTCAGGCATGCCCAGAACAGGTGTCACTGTTGATGGAACTCAGGCTTTATGAAGACGCAATTGCGCAGTTAAACGAGCATATCAACACAATGCCACTCTCTGAACGCGAGTGTTTTTATAGTTTGATTACCTGTTATGAAGGTCTCGCGATGTACGATAAGGCACGAAAGGTGACTGAACAGTCTCTTGAGAGTTCTGCTTTCGCAAACGCAACGCGAGCGGATTTAGAGAAGCTTCATCGGAAACTCTATCCGCGCTATTATGCCAATACTGTCGAGAAATATGCAAAATTGTATAATGTGGACACCTTCTTAATTGCAGCAATGATTTTGGAAGAAAGCCGATACAATGCGGGGGCAGTTAGTTGGGCAGGCGCGATCGGGTTGATGCAGATTATGCCCGCTACTGGAAGGGAACTCGCGCAGCAGCTCAAAATCCGCCGCTTCCGCACCTCTATGCTCAAGCAGCCCGATGTGAATATTCAGATGGGGACAAAGTACATCGGATATCTTAACTCGCTGTTCAATGACAACGCGATGTTGGTGACTGGCGCGTATAACGGCGGTCCTGGACGGATGAAACGGTGGGTCGCATCCAAAAATATCGCAGATATTGATGAATTTGTCGAAAAAATTACTATTCGAGAAACTCGACTTCATATCAAGAAGGTGATTGACAGTTACGATCACTATGTAGAAATTTATAAGAATGCAAGCGAGCCGCCAGCCGTGAATTCGGCAACAGGACTCGTACAAAAACGATTAGAAGGCTTTTAGAAGAATGACTATCAGCCGTCGGCTACTGGCTATCAGCCACAGATCGAAGTTAGAAACGTTTGCAATAGCCACACGCCTAACTAATGCCTAACTCCCGACAGCCATTCCCAAGGGGACCACTTCTGATAGTTTGCCACGCGTCATGAGGATGCGGCGGTGCCAATCGTTATCGTTTTGTGTCGGAAAATCAGCACGGTAGTGTGCCCCACGACTTTCGGTTCGCGCAAGTGCTGATTCCGTTATCATCAAGGCAACATTGAGCATATTGACTGCCTCAATCCGTACTATATCACCTGGTCCTGGTGTGGCTGGCACGTTCCCTAAATTTGTGGTTAAATCTTGCAACTCGGCGAGGGTTTGTTCTAAACCCTCGCCGTTTCGTTCAATACTGACATTTTCCCAGAGAGTCTCGCGGATTGCATCCTGTACCGCCTCTATAAAAGCTAAATCTGTTTCAACATGCGGCACCTGAGATGTCCCCGTATTACCGGGGTGTAACACATCTGGTGAGTGAGCAGGCTGCGATGAGGCGAATGCTGCAGCGTTTGTGCCAGCACGCGCGCCGTAGACGAGGCATTCCAGAAGAGAATTGCTTGCCAAACGGTTCGCACCGTGTACACCCGTGCAGGCAACTTCGCCACACGCATAGAGTGCTTCGAGGTTGGTTTCCGTATCGGTGTTCGTGCGGATACCTCCCATCATAAAATGGGCACCGGGACGCACCGGAATTAAGTCAACGCTGATGTCCAATCCATAGTGTTTGGTGGTATCGGAGATCGTCGGGAATCGTTCGAGGATAAACTCGGCAGGTTTATGTGTAATATCAAGATAGACGCATGGAAAGCCTGTTAATTCCATTTCTATTTGGATAGCACGACTGACGACATCGCGCGGTGCAAGTTCACCCTTCTCGTGGTATTTCTCCATAAAACGTTCGCCACGAATGTTGATGAGTTGACCGCCTTCACCACGAACTGCTTCTGAGATTAAAAAATTGGGAGCACCATCTAAGTAGAGTGTTGTTGGATGAAACTGGACGAATTCCATATCAACCATTTCACATCCAGCGCGCCACGCTGCAGCGAACCCATCGCCGGTTGCCACTTTTGGGTTGGAGGTACACGGGTAAACGCGTCCAAGTCCTCCCGTTGCAAGAATCGTGGCTTTGGCACGAATAGAAACTACTTGCCCGTCCACAATTGCGGTAACACCGTAGCATGTGACGGTTTCCTGACGCTCTTCAGTGACCTCGGCGTCCGTCAGGAGATCAATGGCGAACGTATTTTGTAGGACATGGATGTTTTCAGTGTTAAGTACACGTTGAATGAGGACATCCGTCGTTTCACGTCCCGTTGCGTCCCCTTTGTGGACAATACGGCGGCGGCTATGCGCTGCTTCTTGTGTAAAACGGGGCAGTGTGCCTTCCCAATCAAAGTTCGCACCCCAGTCAAGCAGTTCAGCGACGCGTGGGATGCCTTCGGATACCATCATCTCAACGGCTTTGACATTACAGAGACCCGCCCCAGCTGCACAGGTATCCTTTATGTGCAAGGCAATCGTGTCATCAAGGTTCATAGCAACTGCGATGCCGCCTTGGGCGTAGTGTGTGTTGCTCTCTGTCAGCGTGGTTTTCGTGATTAAGGTCACACTCGTGTGTTCGCTCGCAGCGAGAGCCGCGCGCAATCCAGCAGCACCGCTACCGACGATGAGAACATCCGTGTCCCAACTTGAATGACTCTCTGGATTTACCGCAGATGTTGGATTTTCCATTTTTTATAATACTGAATCTGGTCACCGTTCCTCTATAGATATGGCTTCCCGTTGGAGAGCTTCAAGGCATTCAGACGGGTGCCTTAGGTGCGAAACTTTCGTTGACCGGCATTACCTTACCAGCACCAATAGCGATAAGGGTGCCATCGCTAAGCGTGATTTCCGCCTTTGCTTCCACTAACCTTTTTGAAACCTTAATACGCTCTGCACATACATGGAGTTTCACACAAGTCGGTGCCGGATTGCGAAAACGGACTTCGAGCTGCGCTGTTACCGCGGGTTGATCAAAGGTGCTTATCCCGACATAGGTAATCGCTTCATCTAATAGCGTGCTGAGGATACCACCGTGGAGAACGTTTGCCCACCCTTGTAAATGCTCAGCGGGTGTACATTCAATATGGACGAATTCGCCTCCATTCTTAATTTCAGGCTTTACCTGAAAGCCGAATGGATTTTTCATACCACAAACAAAGCAGTTGTCATTATTTTCAATTGCCACTCTTTAATTATTCCTTTTCTTAATTATTCCTTGCGGAGGAACAACGAGCGTTTCGACATTGAAGTGCGTTGCTTATATCCGCTCTCCATTTCATTACGAGCTACGGTTTTCTTGATATTTTACTCTTCCGTTCCCGACTCAGTGAGCATTGCGAGGCTTCGCGCTAATTTTTCTTGTTCCGTCAGCAGCCGTTCAAGTAATTCTCTCTTTTGTGCAACGACTTTTTCAGGGGCACGCTGAATAAAATTCGGATTCTCTAAAGTCTTCTGTGCTGCCGCGACATCTTTAACCACCTGCTGATGCCGTTTGCTAAGCCTGGCATGTTCGGCATCCAGATCAATTATATCGGCAAGCGGGATGTAGATAGCAAGATCGCCGATAACGGCTTCTGCCGAAGCACGGGGTTTGGACAGAGATTCAGCGATCGTGATGTCTGCTACGCGTGTGAAGGCTGGTAGGTACTGTGCCAAGTATGCTTCAAGTCGTTCACGCACCTCAACATTTGGTGATTGGATATGCACCTCTACGGATGCACCGATGGGAACATTTAACTCGCCTCGGATACTTCGGATATTTTCGATGACTTCCATAAGTGTCGCCATAGTAGCTTCTGCTGCCGGATTTTCACCTGCTGATTCTGGCCATGAGGAAACTGTTACTGAACCTGTTTCGGTGGATTCGCCTCTGCCACCACCGTGCGGGAGTTGTTGCCAAATCTCCTCGGTCAAGAAAGGCATCAAAGGGTGGAGGAGTCGCATCGTTTGTTCCAAAACATCCGCTGCTACCCAAAGTGCTTCCGGTTGATTCTTTGAGATTCGCTGTTTGGCAAATTCCAGGTACCAATCGCAGAATTCATGCCAAAGGAAGGCATAGAGTGTTTGTGCGGCTTCATGGAAACGAAAGTTTTCAAAGGCATCGGTTGTTGTCGCGATGGTATGGCTAAGACGGCTCCGTATCCAAGCGATTTCTAACGTTTCCTGTTCAGTTTCTACGGCATCCATTTTTAGGGGCACAGGATGTTTTTCCAAGTTCATCAGAATGAATCGGGCTGCGTTCCAAATTTTGTTAGCAAATCGCTTACCTGCCTCAATCTGCGCTTCCGGCAGAGGGACATAAGGGTTTGGGGTGCTCGCATTGACGAGAGCAAAGCGGAAGGCATCCGTTCCGTAGGTGTCAATTGTCCCTAACGGATCAATACTATTTCCCTTCGATTTGCTCATTTTCTGACCCTTTTCATCGGCAATAAGTCCATGCAGGTAAACGGTGCGGAACGGGACTTTGTCCATACACCCTAATCCGAGCATAATCATTCTTGCGACCCAAAAGAAAAGAATGTCCCAACCACTTACAAGGACAGAGGTCGGATAAAAAGTCTTCAGTTCTTCAGTGTTTTCTGGCCATCCCATAGTAGAGAAGGGCCACAACCCAGAACTGAACCATGTGTCCAGAACGTCTTCATCCTGTCGAAAATCGGAGGCACCACATTCGCACTGCTGAGGCGTTTCCATGCCAGCGGTGACTGCTTCGCATGCGTTACAATACCATATTGGAAGCTGATGCCCCCACCAGCGTTGACGTGAGATGGGCCAGGGTTCGATGTTCTCCATCCAATGATAAAAGCGAGCAGTCTCGCGCTCTGGGATAAATTTGACTTCACCTTTTTTTGTTGCTTCTATGGCGCGCTGCGCGAGTGGACGCACATTCATAAACCATTGCAGTGATATAGCAGGCTCAACGACCGTGCCGCATCGATCATGATGTCCAACGGCATGCCGATGCGGGACAATTTTGACGAGATAATCCAAGCTCTGCAGATCTTCGACGACACGTTTGCGGCAATCCCATCGAGATAAGCCGACGTAATTATCGGGTGCGTTTTCGCTTATATATCCATCTCGCGTAAAAACCGTGAGCTGCTCAAGATTGTGCCGTCCGCCGATTTCATAGTCATTGGTATCGTGTGCGGGTGTAACTTTCAAGGCACCCGTTCCGAATTCTGTATCCACATACATGTCGGCGATTATCGGAATTTCTCTGTCGCAGAGTGGTAAGAGAGCTGTTTTTCCGATCAAATGTTGATAACGTTCATCTTCAGGATGTACAGCAACGGCGGTGTCGCCTAACATCGTTTCCGGACGCGTCGTGGCAATTTCAAGCACGACATCACTGTCCTTAACCGGATAGCGGATGTGATAAAAGTTTCCGTCTATGTCAATCGGTTCAACTTCAAGGTTACTTATAACGGTGTTGCAGTGTGGACACCAATTTGCCATATACGTATCGCGATAGATGAGTCCTTGATTGTAGAGTTTGACAAAAGCGGTACGGACGGCTTTCGACAAACCTTCATCGAGTGTAAAACGCTCACGCTCCCAATCACAGGAGCATCCGAGTTGTTGGAGCTGAGAAACGATATATCCGGCGGATTCATCTTTCCATTGCCACATCCGTTCGATGAATTTTTCTCGTCCAAGCTCGGTTCTGCTGGTGCCTTCTTCAGCGAGTTTTCGCTCCATAATAATTTCGGTGACAATACCAGCATGGTCGGTACCCGGCATCCAGAGGGCGTTATAACCTTGCATGCGTCGCCATCGGATGAGGCAATCTTGGAGCGTATTATCGAGGGCGTGTCCTATATGTAAACTGCCTGTGATATTCGGTGGAGGTATGACAATCGCGTAAGACGGCTTATCAGAGGTCGCCTCTGCGTGAAAGTAGTCGTTTTTCTGCCAAAGTTGGTACCACTTCCCCTCAATTTCCTGAGGGACATAGATTTTTGGAAGATTTGTCATGTCTTTAATTTTCCTTCGGAAAAACAACGTCCGTTAGAACTTTGATGTCCATTCCTCATATCCGCCTGCGTGTTTTTGCTTGGGCGTTTCTGCGGATTTCTGCGTATTGTTGAAGGCTACGGTTATTCAGCCTTTTTAGGGGCGTGGTCACCTTGCCCCCTATGTGTCAATTTTAGAAAATCAACCTGTATGTTCGATGTGTTTCAACCCCAACGGGGCGAAAGGTGTATCCAACGCTGTCCGCTTCCTTTCCTTAAAAACCTTGCGGTTCGCTGCTGACAGCCGAGAACCGATAGCAACGACTATTTTGCGAGTGGTACCGTTAGGCAAAGAGGGGTTCCACCCATCCATATGTTCCTTTTGTCATTTCATAAAGCAGGTTTACCTGTCGCGTCTCAGCATTTAAAAACAGAAGAAATCCGGAATTCGAGGCTTGAAGTTCCGTTGTGGCTTCCGCGAGCGTCAGCGGTTTGGATGCGAATTTATCCTGTGTTGACACGACGACAGGAGCATCAATTCCTTCAACGTCCGGAAGTGTTTCCATTTCTTCTGGATTGAGCCGCGCCACCACCTCCCGATGGGGGGCATTGTTTCGGCGATCTTTCACCCGGTCTTTGTAACGTCGGACCTGGCTGATTATTTTCTCTGTAACAGTATCCAGAGCAGAGAGGATCTCATGCGTCTCACTTTTTGCATAGAATGACACGCGTGGTGCTGTCATTATCATCTCAGCATCAAACCGGTTTTTCTCAGATTTGAGAACAACATTTAGTTCTTGCATCCCGTCGAAACGCGACTCAATTTTATTGGCACGCTTGAGGATATAAGCGTGAATATCATCCGTAATTTTTAAATTATGTCCTGAGTACGTTAGTTTCATTGCAATCCTCCTGTTTTTCTTTATCAAGGGAATTGTCGGTTTTGGAATCCCAATCCTTTAGGTTTGGGAGGAAAAACCGCCCTCTTGGAAAGGACCAAAGCG
>JAGWBV010000098.1 GCA_021295715.1 Candidatus Poribacteria bacterium
CCCGTTGGCAGAGGTGCTGAATACCTCGTTGGACCATAGGGAGTTTTCTTTCGTTTCCACAGTGTTTTATTTTATACCGGATTTATCTTAATTGATGACGTGCTAAATGCCGGACGTGCATTCGACACGCTAACATTTCTGTTTGAAACGCTGCCTCCGTTTTCTGATATAACATCAGTTGTCTGACTCTTCCGATCGTGCGTATCTCTGAAGCGTTCGGATGTCGATATCTAACGATTCAGCTGCCTCACGGAGCGAGGCGTATTGCTCTACACGCTTTCGAGCGACTGCACTTAGAATCTGATGTTGGTTCATGTCTATTATGTTGAGAAACTCTCCTTTTCCGTTCATCTTGGATATGCCTGGAATTTGCAAACCATTCCATGATGCTGAAGACTGCGTCGAGAGTTCATGCATCATTGTGTGTTGTGTCTCTGGGTGCAGTGTTTCCCAGATTGCGTCTTGTGTTTCTGGCGGCAGCGTCTGCCATATAGATATCAGTGTTTTGATGAACTCTGGATAAATATCCGGGAAATCTTTAGTTTCAAGTTTGTCGGTTGTTGCGAGTGCGACCGCTGCTTGAACGGTGCTCCTCAACTGACGGATGTTCCCCGGCCACGCTGCTTGTTCAAGACGAGTGAGTGCCTCCGGCGTAATTGCAGTAATATTCTTTTCGTATTCAGCACTGAACTCGTTAATAAAAGCTGCGACTAAAGGTGCGATGTCCTCTGGACGCTCTCGTAGCGGTGGCAGATGAAACATCATCCCTTTGAGACGGTAGTAGAGATCCTCCCTAAATTCCTTTTCCGCAACGGCTTTCTCGATGTCTCGATTCGTTGCGGCGATGATATGGACATCCACCGTCAACTGTTCATTCCCACCGAGACGTGTGAATGTGGCTGTGTCCAAGACGCGGAGTAGCATTTTCTGTGCATCTAAAGACATTTCTGGGACTTCATCGAGAAAGAGGATACCCCCATCTGCCATTTCAAACGCGCCTTGTCGCTGTCGGATTGCGCTGGTGAAGGCTCCTGCTTCGTGTCCAAAGAGTTCGCTTTGCAAGAGTTCAGCGGAGAATCGTCCACAGTTGATGGCAATGAAAGGTTTGTCGCGCCGTGGACTGGTTTCGTGAATGTATTTTGCGATGCCTTAATATGTACTAAAGTTTGGACAATATTTCAGAATTCAAGCTGCCTTTTCAAAAGGCAGGGTCATATCTTGTTGAGAATCGATCTATATCGCTCAGAGAATCAGGGAAGTTTATTCGCAGGCTCACGCACCCCAATTGATCGCACTGAGCGGACCTGATTGTGCGGGCAAGTCAACCCTGGCTGTTGATGTGCAAGGGCAGTTAGAGCAGCTTGATTTGGAGATAACCTTACTCTCAATAGATACCTTTCTAATTCCAAGTTCTCTAAGGAAATCGAATGCGTCTGAACCTATTGCGTACTTTGAGAATGCTTTTGATTACGCCGCACTTGTGCGAACGCTTGAATCCGCCAAAAGCAGATTATCTTCAGTTTCTTTAAACGCTCGCGACATTGTTCTCATTGAAGGGGTCTTCCTACTACGGAGTGAACTTCGGCACTGGTGGGATCTTACGGTCTGGATAGAGGTAGACACTTCTGTGATTATGGATCGAGCACTAAAGCGTGATAAAGAGTACTTTTGTGACGAAGATGCTGTGCGGCATGTTTACGAAAATCGGTGCTTACCAGCGCAAGATTACCATATACACAGGGATTCACCGAGGCAGAACGCTGACATCACCGCCACATTCAAAAAGGGGTTGTGGACAGTCTGCACACGCTTGGGAGAAACGGATTGACGCAATTAGAAATAGACACGGAATGAGGAGAAGAAAAGATTCGGATAACTGCCAAATTCGGATTGAAATTGAGTAGAATCACCGTTCTTAGGTCGTTTTCCGACGCTGATGAAACCGCCGACGGACAGATGAATATCCTCTGCGACGTTATATGCAATCTGTGGTGCGATCCAGGTCGATGGGTCGGATAAGTTCAACAATATCTGTCCGCTGAAACTGATAAGTGGGGTGAGTTGATGGGTGAATCCGGGCGCGAGATAGTGGACACCGAGCAAGTAAACACCACCGCGCGTATACGCCGGTTGCTCTAAGTTGGTAAGTAAATTTTCAGGTTTTTGTGTGCCTGCCCCGTTGAAATGATATTCGATGAATGCGTAAGTCTCTCCTCCGAAACTATAATCGAAACCGATAGAGGTGCGTAAGTAGTTATTCACGGTATCGGAGGCGTCGTTGAACGGTTCGGTCAAGACATAAGCCGTTTCCAACCAAAACCCTGCACCGCCTATGCCGCGTGCTATGTCGAAACCGACAAGCAGATCTCGTTGAAATTCCAATAATAGAATTGAGAAGTCTGTTTCTGCAGCATTCATTTGCGTTCGGAGAAATACGGCACTTTTATCAAAATTAAAATTGTTACCGAAAATGTATCCTGTATCTACTTCTCCCATGACACCTATTGGAATACGAACCCGAATTGTATCTACACCCACACGGTCTTCAGTATCAAGTTGATCATAGGTATAAGGCGCGATGATGTCGGTTGGGTTTATGATCCGCGCACTCCCCCATGCGATTGCGTCTCGACCAATAGAGAAATCCGCGAAATCCGTGCTGAACTGAACGGAAGCGCGATCAAGGTTATGATAGATGCCGACATTGCCGATGGGTTCATCTGTTCTCGGGTAGATCGGTGAGTCAAGATCAGCAACACGGTACCGCGATGAAGCGATACCAACGGCAATCGGAGACTGGGAAAAAAGTAAAGGGTCTTGAACCCGCGGCGTAAAGTCGTAGGCAAAGTCAAATGAAAGTGAGTCTGTAGGTGCATAAGAGAGGTTGAGACGCAGGCGGTTGACCACGATTCCCATCATTGATGCGTCTGGAAGTGGTGAGTTGAATGCCGTGGAAAAGTTTTTGTAGTAACCACTGGCTTGAAATTCTGCATTAACGATGCCTACAAATGGCGTTGTCATCAAACAGATGATGAACACGAGAACTTTTCTCATCAGGAGTCTCTTAGCTGAGAACTGACAACCATTATCTTGTCTCATCGCTGTCTATTTGTCCATCGCGAAGCGTAATTAAACGTTGTGCACTCTCCATCACCATCGGATCGTGGGTTGAGAAGATGAACGTCATACCGGTTTCCGCGTTAAGCCGATGCATCATCTCAAGCAGATCCGCACCCGTTTTCGAGTCGAGGTTCGCTGTCGGTTCATCGGCAAGGATAATTGTAGGTTCAGAGACCATAGCACGCGCGATAGCGACACGCTGTTGCTGTCCACCTGAGAGTTGGGTGGGTTGTCGGTCCGCTACACCCTCTAACCCAACTGACTTGAGCATCGCTATAACCCGCTCGTGCCGTTCTGCCTTCGGGACACCCGCCAAGAGCATGATGTACTCAACGTTTTCTTCGACCGACAATACAGGAATCAAATTGTAAGCCTGAAAGATGAATCCGATATTATCCCGTCGAAAGTCAGAGAGTTCATTGCCACTCATCTCTGATAGCACTTTGCCGGCAAGCCATACTTTTCCTTCTGTCGGACTATCCAACCCAGAAATGATGTTGAGAAAGGTTGTTTTGCCCGAACCAGAGGGACCCACCAGTGCCGTAAATTCTCCCGATTGGATCGTTAAATCGACCCCGTTAAGAGCGTTGACCGGGATTCCATCGGCTGCATAAACCTTTGTCACATCTTCTGTGACGATAACTTCTGTCTTCTGCGTCTGTTCCATTTTTTTAAAAGCTCCGCCGCATTGCGTCTACGGGTGCCATTTTCGCCACGTGACGAGCCGGGTACAGTCCGGCGATGATAGTAAAAATAAAGACGGATATAGGATAAATGATGAACTGTTGAACCTCCAGCACCGGATAGATGAACTCCTGCACTGTCACACCCATCATTTCAATGCCGGTATAGTCGATACCGACATGTGCAAGGACTGCCGTCAAAACAAAGCCAAGTATCGCTCCCAACCCAATACTCACGATTGCCAAGGCACCTGCCTCAAATAAAACGACACGCGCCAGTCCGAAAGGGCGGGTTCCAACGGCGCGTAACACGCCAAACTCAAACATTCGCTCATACAACGACATAAATAGTGTGTTGATAATACCAAAGACAACCACTCCAAATAGGATGGCTCCCATGATATACTTGCTGTATTTTGTCATTTCCAATATCACTCTCAATTGCGACATAAGTTCCGTCCAACTTAATGCTTCGTTGCCGTGTCCGGAATACGCTTCCCAAAACGGTAGTGTCGGATCCTGTGCATAGGCAAGAGAAGTAAATTTAATCGCTATTTCATGGACCCCGTTCCCGAGAGCCAGCATCTCTTGCGCTTTTTCGATCCGAACGAACGCCATTCCGCTGTTCATTTCTTCACCCGCGAAGCGATAAATACCGGAAACTCGGAACATCTCTTGGGAAAGATCACCGCTTTCGACTTGCGCCACCGTCACGACCACCCGGTCCCCAAGTTCGATTTCTAAGGTTTCAGCGAGTTTCGCACCGATGACGATATCGCGGTTATTATCGTCTTCAAAATAGGCACCTTCGGTTATCGCATCATCAATTTGGGACAGAAATTTCTCTGTTGGTGGATGAACGCCGACGAGGTTAATCGCACTCACGCTTGCTGGAGACGTAATCATCCCAAAGGCGAGTGTCCTTTGTGTGAAATGCTCAACGATGTCTTCTTTAGCGAGACTCTCGGTCACTTCATCACGTGCCTGAATCGTTAATGAAACCTCTTGGGTGTCTCGAAAACCTTCCCGATGGATCTGTGCGTCGCCAAGGAACGAGGCGGTAGCCGTCCGAATCAAATTCTCCGCCATCCCGATCATTAACGCATCAAAAAAAATCAGAGCAGCCAGACCGATACCGATCGCGACTGAGGCGATAAAGGTGCGGCGTTTATTCCGAAAGATATTTCTCCAGGCAAGTTTTACTAAAATCAACCACATTTTCCTAATTTTCCTTGCGGTTCGGTTATAGTGGCTATCGGCTATCGGAACTTGGTTGGAAGAAAGCAAGGACGAGTGCCTCCCAATCTTCCACCTTCCCAACCGAGTTCTTCCATTCCAGTCTTTTGTTGACTGCCGATTGCTGACTGCTGAAAGCCATACTAATGTGTCCGCATCGCCTTCGCAGGCATGATTCGGGCGGCTTTTATCGCAGGGAACAGACTCACAATCGTCGCCGATACCATGACGGTGATAGCCGGAATAATCAGACATCGGACGTTAACTTCAGCGTATAACGTCGTGAATTTCATGCCGCCGTAGGTGATTGCCTCGGGATATGTGATACCGGATATAGATAGCAGATAATTGGCTAAAACCCCAAGGGGCACACCAACGCAGATGCTACCGATAGTGATAATAATTACTTCGCAGACGACCAACCAGAAAATTTGTGTCGGTTTCGTCCCGATTGCCTTCAGCACACCGTATTCACGCGTCCGTTCCAGTACTGACATGAGCACCGTATTCAGCACACCGATCGCCACAATGAACATAATCACCCAGCGACTAATGGCATCTCCTTGTTGATCGGTTTTCATGGCACGGTAAAAGGATTTGGCGACCACTTGCCACGGGGAGACCTCCAGCGTAGAATTATTCAAGCGCGCTTCGAGTGCGTCTGTAATTTTACTCACATGATTGATGTTTGAAACAATCACAACAATTTCGTGGATCCGTCCGTCAAGCACAAACAATTCCTGAGCATCTTCAATGTGTAAATAACATGCCACTCGGTCTGTCGCGTCATCACCACTCTCTGCGATTCCAACGATTTTATACACGTCATTTGCGATGGAACCGTCAGCACCTTGCGAAAAGATCACAATTTCACTACCCACCGTCCCTGAAATAATTTTCGCCAGACCTTTCCCAATAACTGCTTCATGCGAAGCGGTTTCCGCTAATACACTGCCTTCAATCACTTTTTTGTCGAATCGGGTCGCTTGTGTCTCTCGTGCGACATCAATACCAATGACTTGTACAGCCGTGCTCTTTTCACCAACCGAACCGAGTCCAGCTGCGTATACTCGTGGTGTCCACGCCTCAACTCCCGCAGTCCTCTGAATCGTCTCACCAATAGCAGCATAGCCATCAATTGTCTCGTAGAGCGACGGCTTATCAAGGTACCCTGCGCGGTGGACCTGAATATGACCGGTACGATTTCGTGTGAACATTTCAATAATTCCGCCATACGCCCCATCAGACAAGCCGATGGTTATCGACAAGAGCGTAAAACCGACAATCATTGCGAGAGCGGTAAGGATTGTCCGTCGTTTCTGGCGAAAGATATTGCGAAACGCGATTTTGAGTATCATATTTTTAATGTATGGGCTCTTGGGCTACGCTTACGCGTAGGTTTTCGCTTATCCTATAGGGTCTTCTTAAAACGGGGACCTAGTGCTGTGTCAAGTTGAGTTTGATAGTATTGTCAGTTGGGTTGAAGGGATTTTCCCTGTAGGGGCAGTCCCTTGTACACAGCACTAGCCTGCAACAACGGCGCAGCCGATTCGTACACGGAAATCGTCAAAGTCCTAACGCATGTTACTTACCCACAAGGTAAAATTAAAAAACCTATCTTCGCCTCTGAAGGTTTCGACGCGTGAAAATTTTATCGTCTATGTCGGAATCGAATGTAGCGTTTAGCCATCGAACAACCGTTTTATGCCCCTCTTTGTTTTCTGGGATTATCTCCATCGCAGAAGGTAGGGTTTTACCGCCAAAGGTTTTAACCTCTTTGAAATTCATCACCCGCATCAATTTCCCTTTTTCGTCGTAAAACCGCTGCCACACCGGTAGATAATCGCTGGATTGCACTGCGGCAACAATCTTGCCCCAGACAATTGGAGAATCCTCTTTCGGCACGAGTTGAACGTAGAGATGGTCGGGAGAGGCATCTTCAGGTGTAACAAACTGGTAGGTATAATCGTCGAGCATTGATGATTCCCTGACTAAGTCATCATTCGTGAAATCGGAACCCATCCACGATCCCATCATCATGGATGGCGGAATCTTCATAACCTTATTCGTTTTCGGCAGATAGTTCCACATCTCGTTCCCGATACGCAGTGTCGCGACCCCTTGTTCCTTCTTCGGTGCCGTAATCCGGATGAAAGTTTTATCCATTCCCTTGCTCCAAACCGTCATTGCCAAGGTGCGTTCCCAATGCGGTGTGACGATGTGCATCTCCATCTCAGCATGACTGGTGTCGCTGCGGTAGAGTTGATCTATTTTTTTGATAATTGTTTCGACATCGGGAGTGGATTCTTGGGCGGGTGTGAGAACGCAAAGGAGGAGCATCGAGAAAAGAAAGGCGTATGTTATCAAGTTCCGTGCTGCGACCTGTATCCCATTTTGAGATTGTGCCATTTTTCTGGTATCCTTTCCGCATTCATCTTATATTTTCATTATAATACAAATTGCCTTAAAGCGCAAGTTTTTCAGATTTGGGCAGAGAATTTAGTCCTCCTGTAGGAGGGATCTCCGAATCCTGGGGAAACACCCAAGCAAAAACACTCATATTCCCTCTGATAAAGCGGGTTAGCGGGTTAACTGACAATTGAAAGGGGCATAGCACCCGTACTGATAACTGACGACTATTCCGTAGAAACGACCTCCCGGTCGCGATACCTTGCATAAAATCGACAGAACCGGGAACCATGTGTCTCTCGCTTCCATTCAAGGCTGTTTAGTTCTTCGTTTTTTACGCGTTTTTGATCCGACAGCACAGTAGGTGCGGTTTCCCAACCGCACCGGATCGCCCAAAAAAGGCGTGAAATCTGATAATTTCCTAAAACTAAATGGCTCTGAACTTCTACTAATCAGGACTTACGCAGTTGACCCGTTTTCGTGAGGTCTTTTGTTCGTAGTAGCGCAATTCATTGCGCCTTCTTACGGATGTTTCTGAAAAGCGGCGTGGTTCGTAATAGTGCAAGTCATTGTCCGTTACCTTATTGCGCCTTGCGTAAGTCCTGCTAATATTGGGTTGATATCTGTCTATTTGTATGGTATCATTACCCTCAAATAAATCGCATTGTGGAGGGAAAAATGACGAAAGAACTTAATAAAGAATGTGCCGAAATATATTACAATCGCGGGGTGGCGCATGCCGAAAAAAGTGAGGTTGAACTTGCGATTGAAAACTACACGAAAGCGATAGAACTCAAACCCGATTATGCTGATGCCTATTATAACCGCGGTGGGGCGTTTTTACGCCTCGGAGAACGGGAAAAAGCCAAATCTGACCTGGCAGTCGCAAGACATCTGGGAAGCGATAGCATCGTCGCCTTGGATAAGATACTGCAAGACTACGACCGCGCATGGAAAGTCCTCGGTAACTCATGAAATATTTGACAATTGAAGATATTCTGATTATTGCCGTAGGACATGTGGATAACTATCAACTGCTAAATGAAAATCAGTTACACTATTTGGTTGGTATAGTGGGCGAAAAATTTGGCGATACCGATCTATTTCCAACTCTGTTCCAAAAAGCCGCTGTATATGCCCACCATATCATTACAGGGCATATATTTTTCGATGGGAATAAACGTATCGGTCTAACGTGTGCAATTAGGTTTTTAGAATTGAACGGCTATTCTCGATGCCCTGATATTGAGGATTCGATTATTGATCTTGGCTTTAAGATTGCAGATGGCACCATAACCGATATTGAAATGATTGCTGATCGTATACAGTCGTGGATTCAGTAACGAGCGAATGTTAATGTGGCAGTAAGACTGAAACCCAAATCTATCCCTCCAAACCCCTTCTATGATTATTCAGTTTTTCGCTTTTTAACCTTTGGGTTGAAGAATTACGACCGATAGGTTGCTTCTACAACAGAACGGAATACCCCTAAAAAGTGACTTGACAAAACCTGTCTAAAAATGATAGACTGACTTCAAACAAGGGAACCTGAAAACGACCCCCTTAGTTCTTAAAGATTAGAGAAAGGAAGCAATATGGCATCACAAAGTGAACTAAAGTCAATGCTAAACGCACCTGTCGCTTTAGCACCAAATACCTACCTACATTTTTATAACGGTGGAAAGCTCCGCGCCGAGTTTATGGGTGAATCCGATCCGAAAGATGATTATTACTCCGAAGAATGGATCTTCTCCACAAACCGAGCAATCACTCCGGGCAGGGAGAATCCACCGGACAAAGGACTCAGTCGCATTGAGCTCCCGAGTGGCGAGGTTGTATTACTGAAAGCACTGCTGGAAGAATTTCCGGAAGAAACACTCGGTAGCGCGCACGTCGACAAATACGGGACAGAATTAGGCGTGCTTCTCAAGATTTTTGACGTCGGTGAAGGGGCACATATCCCTATCCATTGGCATCCAAACCCCGATTTCTCGCAAAAACACCTCAATTCCCCCTTTGGTAAGAACGAAGCGTGGATCCTCATCGGCACACGTCCGGGCGCGAAGGCATGGATAGGCTGGAAGGAAGCGATAGACAAAGCAGAATTCCGCCGTCTGATGGAAGCACAAGATGTGCCAACACTACGGAGTCTGATGCACGTTGTTGAACCCAAGGTTGGCGAAGTCTATTTTTTACGGACGCCGATTGTCCATTCACTCGGCACAGGTCTCTGTGTGCTCGAGCCACAAGAACCCACCGACTGGAACATCCTCGCGGAATGGGAAGGTTTTCCGTTTGAAAGAGATGATGGCCACCTCGGACTCGGATGGGATCTCGCTGTAGATGCCGCTGAGTTTGATAAATTGGAACTCGACTATCTTAACAACTACATCCGACGCACGCCAGAACTCGTCCGATCGGAAGGCGATAACCGGGAAGATCGAATCGTGCCAGCGGAAGCCTCGAAATTCTTTGGATGCTCACGTCTAACAGTGGACTCGACGCTCAGTATGCCAGCAGGCGGGGGTTTTTATGCGCTCGTGACTTTGGGCGGCGAAGGCGTGCTACGTGGAGATTTTGAAGATGTTCCGCTCAAACGCGGCAAATCTGTCTTTATCCCACGATGCTTGTCCAGTTACGTCATTGTTAGCACTGGCGATACACCGATGGAGATCATCTGTTGTTATCCGCCGAATCTTTAAGTTATTCGGTACGCCCCGTGTGCTGAAGAATAGTTATCAGCTGTCAGCAGTCAGTTAAAGAGGACTTTGTTTAACCCAAAACCTCTTGTGACTGTTAACTGTTAACTGAAGACTGAAAACTATAAAATGTTAGATTTTAAACCCCCCAAGCCGAATACGGCTCTCATTCAGGTTGCGAAAGGATTTGTCCCGTTTATCAACCGCTTGTTTTTGAAGGGGTTAACGCTGGATGTAGATGCAGAGTCTATTGCTCGTCTAAAAAAAATAGATGGACATCCGACTGTATTATCCCCGAACCACGCGGCGCGCGCCGACCCTGCCGTTATGTTCTGCTTGTCCAAACGGCTCTCTCAGCAGTACTACTATATGACTGCACGCGAGAGTTATGGCAAAGGGAAATTCGATGGCTTACGCGGTTTTCTGATGCAACGGTTCGGGGCGTATTCCATCGTGCGTGGCACCGCGGACCGGAACGCATTCCGCACAACGCGGGAGCTCCTGTCAAAAGGCAACGCGTCCCTTGTTATCTTCGCGGAAGGGGAAATCTCACGTCAGAATGATACTGTCATGCGCTTTGAAAGGGGTATTGTTCAGCTCTGCTTCTGGGCTGTAGACGATATGGCGAAGGCGAGTGTGGACAAACCGTTGTATGTGGTTCCAATCGGAATCAAATACCATTACCCACGGGACATGTGGGACGACATTGATGCCGCCCTCACGGATTTGGAGCGGAGTATTCTCCCATCAGCGGATCGAACGCCGATTGAACGCTATGGACGGTTACGGCGTATCGGTGTCGCGATATTTAAAACGCTTGCAGCTGAGTATCAGTATAAAGTCGACGAGACCGTGCCGCTTGATGCACACATCCAGAAGTTGAAAGAGCAAATCTTGTCCCATGCTGAACAGATCATGGGCATCCACTCCGATGCCGACGTTCTCACAAGGGTGCGGGCGTTGAAAAATTTAGTCGATGCCGAAGTCTATAAAGACATTGAGCAGATGACGGCGTACGAACGGAAGATACATGAAGAACTGCTCCAGAAATTCCAGCGATTCTATCCCGACTTGGAGCGGTTAATTAATTTTATAGCGATTTCAGATGGATATGTCGCGGAAGAACGCTCACCAGAGCGGTTTCTTGAAGTGATTGTGCGTTTGGAGAGAGAAGTCTTTGGTGCGTCAAAAATTCGGGGACCGCGGGTTGCATCCGTCCGTGTCGGTGAACCCAAAAATCTCCGAGACTGTTACGATACCTACAAGGCACAGAAACGAGAAACGGTGGAGCAGGTAACCCTTGAACTTGAAACAACCGTGCGGGCGTTAGTCACGGGTGTATCATGATTGCGTTTACCTGAGAAACGCAGTGAGTAACCGTAGGGGTACAGCCTCTATTGAACGAAACTAAGAACACGAAAGAGCGTTGGTAATACACGTCTTAAAATTAGCATAAGGTGGTAGTCTGCAACAACGGCGCAGACGGTGGGTCCCAGAAGAACGACACCTGCAAAACCATATTATTTAACGCTTCGCGAATTACTAAAAAAGGAGAAAAACATGGCAAAAAAATTGTCGATTGGAAGTTGGGCTTACGCATTTGGTCCCTATGAAGATAATCCTATTCCGTTTGATACCGTCGTCAAGACGCTCAGCGAACTTGAATTTGATGGTATTGAAATCGGGGCGTTTAAACCGCATATCGACATTAACGATTATCCGATGAAAAGTGACCGTGATGCTGTCAGGGGATTAATCTCCTATTACGGTTTGGAAGTCTCTGGATTAGCCGCTGATTTCTGGTCGCACCCCGGTCCCGCTACGGATGAGGGGCAAGAGGACGATAAATACTACAAATTGTTCAAAGAGAGTCTCCAACTCGCCCTGGATCTCGGATCGCCTGCGATTCGTGTGGATACGGTGGATGATCCCGAAGAAGGAATTCCTGGCGTTGAGCCTGAGAAAGCCTGGGATCGAATCGTCTCCGTCTGGAGACGCTGTGCCCAAGTCGCCGAAGATCACGGCGTGTTGATGCTCTGGGAATTTGAACCCGGATTTATGTTCAACAAACCCAGCGACATTGTCAATATGCCACAGGCAGTGGGTCATCCCAATTTCAAGGTGATGTTTGATACCTGTCATGCACAAATGTGTGCAGTTGTCGGTGCCCGGCAGCCCGGAGAGACGGAAACCCTCGGAGATAATGGGGTCATTGACCTTGCACGTCAGTTAAAAGGAGAGATTGGGCACTTCCACCTCATCGATTCCGATAACACGCTCCATGGCGACGAAACAAGCACGCATGCACCTTTCGGGGAGGGTGTGCTTGATTTTGACGCGATTATTCCGGTCATCATGGATGAGACTGGCTACGATGGTGATTGGTTCTCTATTGATCTCTGTTTCTGGCCCAATGCATGGGATGTCACGGAAGACGCAAAGAAATTCCTAACGCCCTATCTGGAACGGTATTAAGGCTTTTCCTTCCTGGACACCGGGTCTGTGTGCTGTCACATTACGCGCAGGTTCTGGGTTAAATCGCCAGGGCTTGTCGTATAATTTGTATAGGGGCGAGATCCCTCGCCCCTATATGTAGGTTTAACGAAACCATAGCCCGTAAGCGTAGCGGAGGGCGGATCTACGGAGAGGATCGTTGGTCATGCTACTCACCTGACCGACCCGCAAGGTATAATTAAAAATGTTGAATCTGCGTTCATTAGATCCCCTAATTGATTTGGCGTTTGAAGAAGATATCGGTATAGGTGATATAACAACAGAGGCAACGGTGCCGCCCGAACAGAGGGCTGTGGGAACCCTGCTTGCTAAGAGTGACGGCATTGTTGCAGGACTGCCAGTCGCCGAACGAGTCTTCGCAAAATTAGATGAAACGTTGTCGTTTCGTGGACTTGTCACTGATGGGGACGCTGTGAAGGCAGGTGCGCCGATTGCCGAGGTCCGGGGGAGTGCCAAAACGATTCTAATCGGAGAGCGGACCGCTCTTAATTTCCTGCAACGGCTTTCCGGGATAGCAACGCTCACCGCACAATTCGTGGCGGCAGTCGCTGGCTACGACACCAAAATCGTAGATACTCGGAAGACTGCAGCCGGATGGCGAGCGGTTCAGAAGTATGCCGTGCGTGTCGGCGGTGGACAAAACCACCGTTTTGGGCTTTATGACGGTGTACTCATCAAGGATAACCACATCGTTGCCGCTGGAGGTATTGGTAACGCCGTTCAGCGTGCGCGACAGATTGTTCCACACACCGCAAAGATCGAGGTCGAGGTTGAATCCCTGGATCAGGTCGATGAAGCTCTAAAAGCAGGAGCGGACATCTTACTCCTTGACAACATGGCTCCCAGCATTATGAAAAGTGTTGTACATGAAGTGGGGGATCTTGCGGTGACAGAAGCCTCCGGTGGTATTACACTTGACAAAGTAAAAACTGTGGCAGCAGCCGGTGTAGATCTCATCTCTGTCGGGGCATTGACGCATTCAGCGATGCCGATGGATATTAGTTTGACGCTGACGCTCATTGCTCAATAGTTGTCAGTTATCAGTTTGTGGGTGCCAGTGAAGAGGTTTGCGTTTTACAAAGGTTGCCTCTTGTGTCTGACAACCGAAAGGATTCTTCGTAGAAGAATTCGACCTGATAGCCGACAGCCACTAAAAAGGAGATTTCGCTGGTAATGCAGGAATTTTTGAGCCGCGAAAACGTGGCTCGCGGTGCGCTTTTCTTTCTGCTGTGCACATTCGCTGGGTTATTTCTAAGTTTTTTGTGGGGTGGTACTCAAGATATAAAGCAGGTTTTTCGCGAAATGCAGTTTGAGATGCTGCTCGGCGCGTGTCTGTGTATGTTTGCAGATTGGGTGTTCGGGGCACTCCGTTTCCATATTTTTATTCAAAAAGTCAAACCGGACATCAAATTCCGGGACAGTCTTCGGGCAAACTTAGCAACACTCTGTGTTTCCTGTATTACGCCGTTTCAGACAGGCGGAGTGGGGCATCTCTATATCTACACGCGAGCAGGCGTGCCATTGTCAGCATCGATAACATCAGGCATCATCTGTTTTCTCGCCACTATAACCACGCTCATGTTCTTCGCAGCGGGTATCGCAGGGTTAGATCCTCCTTTTTTACCAAAAGGGAGTGCATGGGTGAGCTTATTCAGTTGTTTGATGTTCGGTTTGGCATTTATAGGTTTTCTGCTACTGCTTTTCAAGCCAGATATTGTTTTTCGTTTTTTTCATTGGCTCTGCAGTGTTGCACAGCGACGATTCACTCGTCTCACGCCTATTCTTGAGCGTGCTACTGCAAAAATGGAAGAACTCGTTACTGAACATAAGTCGTTTGCGGTAATGTTCTTACGTCACCATAAATGGACATGCGCATTCAGTGTCCTCTTAACCTGTGGTTTCTTCGGAGCACGGATCGTTGGCAGTTACATAGTCGTGAAGGCACTCAACGGGGAGGCGACCCTATGGGAACTCAGCGTTGTTGGATTGCTGCTCAATTTCGTCGTGCTCTTTGCACCAAGCCCTGGTGCAAGTGGCGTTGCAGAGGTTCTAACCGTTGGGTTGATGGAAAATTTGATTCTCAAAGAATTGATACCGCTGTATGTGTTGTTGACGCGGTTCTTCGCTATCTATTGTGCTGTTGTCGTTGGTGGGATTGTCATGAGTTCACAATTGGCAAAGGATTTTAGAATACATAAAAGGACATAGCGAAAGATGTTGGAATAGCCGTCTGTCATTCGGTTTCCGATAGCCAATCGTATATGTCCTTATTTCTGTCTCCTGCGTGGAACGACACGCAAAAACCCATTGTCCCGCAAGCCTCTATAGGTTTGCGCAGAATAGAAAAAAGTTCAAAAGGAGTGTCCGTTGTCCATTCCTTAACCGGACTTTCAGCCTTTTATCACCTTTGCGGTGACTATCGTATTTGTCAGAAACCGATTTTGACGACGGAAAGATCGGGACGAAAACTCAATCATTAGAAAGAAGGAAAATTATGGCGACCACTTATGAGAAAATTGAACCCGCAGCAACGAAACTCGGTTGGATTGGTACCGGCGTAATGGGACGGTGGATGTGTCAACATCTGATGGACCTCGGATATGGGATGACAGTCTATAACCGGACGAAATCGAAGGCTGACCCTTTACTGGAAGCAGGCGCGGCGTGGGCAGATTCCCCGAGCGATGTTGCCGCTGCCTCCGATATTATCTTTACGATTGTCGGGTTCCCACCCGATGTCCGCGAAGTCTACCTCGGCGACAGCGGTATTTTAAAGGGGACGAAACCCGGAAGTATCATTGTTGATATGACGACGACGGAACCCTCTCTTGCGCAAGAAATTTACGCCGCAGCACAGGCACAGGATGTTTCGTCAGTCGATGCGCCTGTTTCAGGGGGTGACGTTGGTGCGCGAGAGGCTCGCCTCTCTATCATGGTCGGAGGCGACGAGGCTGCTGTGCAAGCCGTTATGCCGCTCTTCTCAGCGATGGGAAAAAACATCGTTCATCAGGGGGGCGCGGGGGCTGGACAGCACACCAAAATGTGCAATCAAATCACGATTTCGGGGACGATGATCGGGGTCTGCGAAGGGTTAATCTATGGCTACAGAGCTGGATTGGATTTGGAGACGATGCTATCATCGATTAGTGGTGGGGCAGCGGCTTGCTGGTCTCTGGACAATTTAGCACCACGACTTCTCCAGCGAAACTTCGATCCCGGTTTCTTTGTGGAGCATTTTATCAAAGATATGAGCATCGCCTTGGACGAGGCGCGCAAGATGAACCTGAGTCTGCCCGGACTCGCGTTGGTGCATCAACTCTACACGGCTGTGCAGGCACAGGGACATGGTAGGTTAGGCACACAGGCACTGATGCTGGCGTTAGAACAGATGTCTGGTGTGGAAGTCAACTAAAGGTGAGTTCACTGTAAAAATGTCTTCGCTGGCGTGGTGTTTTTGCTTGGGTGTTCCCTCAGAAACCACACCAGCGAAGCACGAACTTTCAAAGTTCTCTTATGCTGAAGCAGGATCTAAGCGCATCGGCATTATGAGGGAGACGTAGTTGTCATCATCTACGGGTTTGATGAGAACAGGGTTCAACTCGCCTGAAAATTCCAGCGACAACGACCCCGTTTCAATATGAGACAATGCCTCTATCAATAATCGAGCGTCGAAACCGATCCTTACACTCCCAGTGCTGGACTCCACAGGCAAGGTCTCGTATGCTTCTCCTAATTCTGGAGTCCTCGCGGAGACCTGAACTTGTTCTGAATCGATTTCTAAGCAGATCGAATAATTCTTTGGATTCGACAGTAGGGCGACCCGTCGTGTAGCACTTAAGATCCCTTCTTTTGAAACAACCGCTCTGCCTTCGGACGATTCGGGAATGATTTTCTCATATTTCGGATAATCACCCTCCACGAGTCGCGTCGTTAAAGTCGCGTTTCCATCGGTAAAGAGGATTTGGTTTTCAAAAACTGAAATGCTGACCTCACCGGCATCGACGAAGGTTCGCGCGATCTCGCGAACAGCTTTCAACGGAACGATGAATCCATTGGCTTCACCCGGCGAAGAGAGCGGCTCGCAGCGTGCCAATGCCAGACGTTTTCCATCCGTGGCAACGACTTCAGTCCCATGCCCAAGGAAATTAAAATAGAGACCATTTAGGAAGTAACGCACCTCTTCTGTAGATGCGGCAAACTCCGTTTTCTGAAGCACATTGCGCAATATCTCTCCACCAATCTTCAAGGCTTCCCCTTCAACTGACGGGAGTTGCGGGAATTCTTCATCGGGCAGTCCGATGATTTTGTAAACACCCTCGCCACAGGTAATCTCAACCCGGTCATTTGCTGTCGTGGCAAAATGGATCGGTTTATCCGTAGGTAACTCCTTGACAATATCTCCTAACTTCTTAGCGGAGACGGTGATTGCCCCCTCCTCTGTGATTGTCCCTTCAACCGTCATACGAATGCCGACTTCCAGATCCGTTGCCATGCACTCAATAGTGCCGCCGGTGGCATTGATGAGGACATTTGAGAGAATTGGTAAGGTAGTGCGTCCACTTGCGACCCCTTGCAGTACCTGTAAGGCATCTAAGAGATCATCCCTTTCAAAAGTTAATTCCATTCTGATATCTCCTTCCTAAATTAACGTGAGTTCAATAATAAAAACACGAATGTCCTGTAGGTTGGGTAGAGTGGTATAGCAACCAGAATCCTCTCATCAATGAGGAAAGCTGTCTTTTCCAATGATCCATTCATGGAAATAGACATAACGAAACCCAACAATCCAATGCTGCCCGTATGAGAATGCGTTGGGTCTCCAACCTACACGCTTATGTCGAACTCACATTAAGTTAGAACTCATAGCGAGTAGAAGTTAAGAATCGTTGAAAGTTACACGAAAGTTAATCATTGAATATGCTAAATAACGAAA
>JAGWBV010000099.1 GCA_021295715.1 Candidatus Poribacteria bacterium
CGCCGTATACTTTTGAACAGATAAAAATGGCAAGTCCTTCCAGAAATCCACCAAAAATTGTTTCTTCTTGCGAAGATAGACGAGCATCTAAGATGGTCTTCACAAAATCTTGTGCCGTATTGATGTTTTTAGCTTTGAATAGATAAGGATTCTTCTGTTTAACGACATCCAACATCTTCAATTTTTGGAGATTATCCAACCGTCTCTGATGGAAGTCTTGAATGTTCGTCTCAACATAATCAGTGATCTCTTGTTGTGTAATGGGTTTCATCTTGAGTCTCTTCAAATAATAAATATTGTGTCGGCTTGGTATTCTCTTGTGCCAATTGATAATACTGGGGTAAAATTTCAATACCAGCAGAATTCCTAAATAACGTTTGAGCGATCTGACACGTCGTACCGGCACCCGCAAACGGATCAAGCACCCAATCATTTTCTTTCGTAAACAGTTTGATAAACCATTCGGGTAGTGCTTTGGGAAAAACGGCACTGTGCTTCCGATTTCCCGTCTCTGTTGCTAAGTGCAAAACATTCGTTGGGTATGCCATCTTTCTATCTAACCAATTGGAAACATTCTTACCAAACCCACTCCCCACTTTCGATGTATCTCGGTTTTGATCTGTCTCGCTGAGATTCTTTAACCTTTTTTCCGCCCAATCTCCCATCGGCACCATAACTTCCTCTTGGTACATATTAAACTTCCTGCTTTTATTGAACTGCAGACATCTTTCCCAAGCGTCCCGAAATCGGTTCGGCCACTTGCCCGGATAGCAATTTTTCTTGTGCCAGACGAATTCCTCTGTCCACAGCCATCCCTGCTTCCTCATTTCAAGTATCAACTCAATGACATACGTATGCCTTTCCCCAGCAATAGCTTGCTCTTTGATGTTTAGAATGAACGTGCCGGACGGCTTGAGGACTCTCAAAAATTCTTCCGCACGCGGCATAAACCAGTTGACATATTCATCTGGACTAATTCCGCCATACGTTTTGGATCGCCGATCCGCATACGGTGGAGAGGTCATAATCAGGTCGAAGGAATCGGGGTCAAAATCGGCGAGTACTTCTAAGCAATCTCCAAGGTAAAGATCTGTTTTTATTTCTTTCATGCAATGGTCTACCTTTATCTGCGTAGTTATCAAATAATACCACACTTTGCGCGAAAAAATTAAGTAGAAGATTAGAGTTCCAGATGCGTTCAGTAGATTAAAAACTTTTGGACCACATTGTCGTAACTTGGATACCTGTGCCAGATTCAAAGGCTTTTGCAATGTTGACTCTGAAAACAGGATCGTCCCCTCCAGAATGTATACCCGGAACGTTCACCACAACAACAGAGTTATCTTCGCCAAACTGTAGACCGATACCGATGCTCCCTTTCGGATCGAAGGTATATGCGGGACCAGATACATTCCAGACCTGTCCCTCATCAAAGAAGAGAATGCCAAAGGCGTTTCTGAAAATACCCCAACTGAACAGATTGGATAAACGGTAGTGGTATTCGACATTGAGCAGAAATCCACGATCTCCGGCAAACGCGTAGGGAGAAGACGTATGTCCACTTTTATAGGTTATTAAACCTTCAGATTTACCTTCTGCTCTGGACCAAGGATACCCCCTGAGGCCCTCTACGCCACCAATGACAAATTGACGTTGAATTGGCAAAGTAGAGTCGGAAAACCCAAACAGAAACCGAGTCCGAACTCGGTTATTCTTTAGACGGAAAGCATACCGAAAATGCAATTGTAAACGCGTAAAATCAAAATCGGATCCTACAGCCGCATTGCTGTGTTCAATGAAAAGCGTATTGTGCCAACCCATGGAATGCGTTATATTATTCAAATCGTATTGGAAGGTGAGACTCCGCAGGGTGCCGGGGATTATTGGAGGGTTCTCTCTCACACGGAGTTTCGATCCCCAATTGGCAACAAACCAATCTGTGCTTCTCTGTAGACTCGTCTGTGATTCCGCAACCATTGCCAATCTGAAGGAATGATTCGGCATAACTGGAGACCACTGCAATGCGATCTCAGCCCCTTGTCGTAGATAGTAATTTTGGAGGTCGGGTGTCCCAATGATGCGTTGAAAAATAGGGAGTGGGTTGTTGTAATTCGGAAAAAGTTCAGGGGCAACGGCATCTGTCAAACGGTGAATTTGCGCTGTGAGTCCGAGATTCCAAATGTAAGGTTTCCCCCAATTCGCTATGCCACCTATCCGGTAATGGACATGCGGATTACCGAATGCGTAACTCACCTTTCCAAAAAGCTTTGAAGTCTGATCGCTCGATGAATCTCTGATGTTCCACGTCCAAAGGGGTCCGACATCCTTTCGTTTGCCGAGTTCAAAACCGGTGCCGATTTCCCATCCCGTCACTCGATTGAATCCGAAACGTAGCGGCGGAGGTTTCTCATCAACAATAATCGTCGCAACGTATTTTGAATTCTCCTCAGCTACCTGTAGGTTTAACTCGTCAAAGTAGGGCATCGCATTATACAGTGTTTTTAGGGCTTGTTCAAGATCTTCAGAACCGTTTTCAAGCGTCTGTTGAATCTGTGCGTCCGATATTTTCTCATTTCCTTGAATGCGTATTTCGTGGATAGGGACATCCCCTGCCAGAAATCGTGTGCCTACGGCTGAAAGTTGAGCATCTAATTCCTGTAAGACCAACTTGCCGGCTGTTGATTTGTGGACCTTGTTCGCCTGAGAACCAGAGATTGTCAAAGATTTTAGGAGTGACAGCGTTCGTGTAATCGGTAGATCCGCCACAGTAATTATCGCAGTGTGTTTGGCATTCACTTCTTCGACGCGTAAAGATGCCTTTTTAGAGGTACTAATGAGCAGGCTTGTAAGAATAGGCATCACCACAGCGATGTCGCCAGATCCATTTTCAAGGACTTTCATAATGTTGGAACTCTCAATCCCGTTGGCACCTTGGATTTGAATGTCCTGAATTCGCTTACCATCAAAAATCCAATCCCATGACTTTGCCGGTTCTTGGCTTTCATTTAAGGAGGGTACTGCTTCAGCTGGATCGGTGAGTTCGGGGTGTTTTCTGCGGATTTCCCCTATCGCAGGTTCTGGCATTGGCTCGGCAACTTTAGGCATTAAGAGTGGTGGAGGGGGCGCGATTTCCAAGTCACGAGGTTTTACCGACATTAATTCAGGAATCTCAATGCCGAGTTGATGGAGATTTAGTAGCAGCATACCGAGCTGTTTTTTCGGGATTTCACCAACGATATTTATCAGATACACATCATCGCCACTTTTAACAATAACAAAGACTCCTTGGATCGTCTCATTGACTTGAAGGGTATAGAGATGCAAATTATCGTTTTCGACATCGTCCTGAATGGGGTGTCCCAATGCGTTCCAGCCGCGATCTTTTAGGGATTCTCCGTAATATCGACCCACTTCCTTAAGATTAACAGATCGACTTCGATAACTGCGGAGATGTAAGTTGTCTATGTTATTAAACAGCGGTGCGATGTTGGAAGTAGTATCTTCCATCACGAGTACAATGACACGTTTGTCTAAATCAAACTGGAATTCAGAGGATGGCAGATTTGGAAAATCGAAGGCGACAGTGCCGTCATTGGACTGTGATTGTACTGCCGGGTTAATGAGAAGCAGAAACGCTATGAATACTTTTGTAATCTTATTTTTCATCTTTTTAATTATACCTTGCGGAGAAACACCGTGAATTTGAAACTTTGACGCGTATTCCTTATATCCGCCTGCGTGTTTTTGCTTGGGTATTTCTGCGTATTGTTGCAGGCTACAGGTCCCGTACACATTCTATAATTATACCTTGCGGAGAAACACCGTGAATTTGAAACTTTGACGCGTATTCCTTATATCCGCTAAGGAGAATCTAATTTCATTATGGGCTTGGTTTTCGCGTTAGATACCTTCAATGTGCGTTGTCAATGTTCTTCAGGCGTTGTTGTAGTTTTCTCAATGCCTCTGGAACGCGAGGTTTGCTGGGACGATAGATAATTTCCGGTGGCACAATCCTTCCGAGCAGATATGACTCTGATCGCAAACTCCATGCGGGGGTTGTTATCGAATAGGAACGCCTCGCCTCAGAGTAAGGTTCTTTGGAATGGGTATAGTACCACTGTAGCGCGATAGAGTATCGGGGACCTTGGAAATAGTGAATCTCAACAGGGTACATGCCAGTCTTGAGCGTTATACTGCCACGTTTTCCCTTCCCTGTGTGAATTCCATCGTTATCTACGACGAGCGTCCCGTCGATATATAGTTTTGCCCCGTCATCTGCATAAAGCCCGAAGTGGTACAACCCGGGCGTGTCGATTGCTAACTCCCCTCGGAAGCGAATTGCAAAATCCTCAACAACATATTGCATCTCTGGTGTCGGAAAACCCTGAGTATAATCTCGTTTAGAGACATCTAAGTTTGCTGTAACAAAGGTATAGACAGGTGTTAAAAGGTCGAAATCCGGCATCCGATGGATGGGGCCACCCGGGACGTAGACTTCCCCGATTAATCCGTGTCCAGCCATCACATTTGTGTCGAAGATACCGAGCCCTGCATCTATGCCATCGAGTATTGCGAGTTCCACATCCGATACGCCTGTCCCTTTTGCAAAGTGTTTCCCGTTCCCATATCCGCCGGTTCCACGTCCACCGCGCCCAGGTCCCCCAGCACCAATTCCTCGCTGTCCCTCAGCAACAACGGGACCTGAGAGTGTTCCCTCTTCACCGAAACTGGCATTGGAGACAGGGCTTGGAGCATCTGCATGAGGCAGATCGGTGTGTGTAACGACATCCGGAGTTACATCGGCATGAACGGGTGCCTTCGGGACGCTCACCTCTGGCGTATACGTCGGCGCAGCGGGGGAAGACGGTGAGGCATCCGTCTCACTCACCTGTGGGACTACAGGCATGCGTGGCGGTAAAATCCGCTGTCTCACACGCTTTTCGGATTCTAACTCCAATATCTCAGCCGATATGCTCTCTTTCTCTGTGGTGAAATGATTCACAAGAAATGGCGAGATTGCCAACATCAATGCTATGTGGAGCGCAAGCGATATCAATAAGGCACGGTTTGTATACCTTGTCATTTTACTCTACCTTTTCAATATGCTCAAGGCGTTGCTGTAGTTTCTTCAACGCATCTGGGACGCGTGACTTACCCGGGCGATAGATAACTTCAGGTGGAACAATCTGCCTATGGGAATTTGGGGGTTGATAGAACCATTGCAGCGCGATTTCATAACGGGGTCCTTGGAAGTATTGAATTTCAAACGGATGTGTGCCTGCTGCTAACTCCATACTTCCGTGTTTACCCATATCCACGAAATGTCCCTCAAAATGCCACGATACATGGGCATTTTTCGACAGATCCTTGCGTCCTTTGTTCCGCGTTATTCCGTGAATTCCATCATTATCGATAACGAGGGTGTCGGCAATATACAACTTTGAACCATCATCCGATAAAAGCCAGAAAGTGTACCTACCGGGAGTATCTACGGCTAACACACCGCGGAACCGAACCGCGAAATTCTCGACGACAATCTGCTTCCCTGGTATAGGAAATCCTTGCGTGTATTCTCTTACGGGTACATCTAAATTTGTTGTAATAAAGGTGTAAACTGGTGTCAAAGCCCCAAAATCGGGCATCCGCTCAATAGCGATACCGGGAACATAAGCCTGCCCAATTAATCCGTGTCCTGCCATCACGTCTGTGTTAAAGATACCGAGTCCTTCATCTACGGCATCAAGCGTCGCGAATCCTACATCTGATACACCTGTCCCGTGGGAAACCAAGTGTTTTCCATTCCCATATCCACTGTTTCCGATGCCACCAACCCCGATGCCTTGCTGTCCCTCAATCACAACGGGACCTGCAAGCGTGCCATCTTCGCCAAAACTGGCGTTGGACACAGGACTTGGAGCATCTGAGTTGGGAAGATCAGCGTGTGTAACGATGTCAGGCGTTACATCAGCACTGACGGGTGCCTTCGGGACGCTCACCTCTGGCGTATACGTCGGGGCAGCAGGGGATGAGGGTGATGATTCGGTCTCACTTACCTGTGGCACTATAGGCGAACGCGCCGGTAGAACCCGGCGTTTTACAGGTTTCTCAGATTCTGGTTCCAATATCTCAGCCGATATGCTCTCTTTCTCAACGGTGAAATGGTTCACAAGAAACGGTGAGATCGCTAACATCACCACGACATGGAGCGCAAAGGATAGTAATAAGGCTCGATTTGTATGTCTTCGCATTTCGGTATTCCTCATGCGTTTGAGATGGGCATCTACAAAAGATGTAGGGATTCGGGGATCCCTCCTACAAATATACCCGTTGCATTACTACAAACGAGTTTCCAAGAAGTTGCAGTTTTTTGATTGTCTCAGATCATAAACATTTTTATCGCGACTTGCTAAGAAATTTAACATCCTATGATTAGGGTGACGGCACTTAGGTATCCAAAGGTTGCATTTTTTTCAAAAACGCCCCTACGGAACTCACTGTATTTAGTGCGTAAGTGAATAGATAACAGCGTTGATTCCCATTTTGAATGCCATATCCGAATACTCGCGCGGATAGAACGAATCCGCGGCATGTTCCCATGCGTCTCCCCAATCGGTATTGAAATTAATCATCATCATAAGCCTGCCGTTGTCATCATAGATTCCGAAACACCGCACGTGACGGCCGCCGGCACTTCCTCTTTCGTAAGTTCTTCCTCTGCGTGCTGCGCCCGCTCCGGGAATTTGCATCAGTTCGTTGATGTTATAGAAACAGTGAAAAATCGGGTGCGAGATCGGGATGTCCTCGGGTTCACGATCCGGGAAGATTTTCTTCAGCTGTTTATTAAACCGTTTCCATGTTTGGTTTCCGTGAAAATCGTCGACAAGGATGAAACCGCCACGTAGCAGGTATTCCCGTAAATTTCTCGCCTCAGTGTCGGTAAATTTCAAATGCCTGACATCTACCATATATCCAAACGGGTAATGAAAGAGTTCCTCGGAATCAATATCAACTATCTTTTCTTTTGAATTCACCGCGATATTCGTCTGCTCGCCGAGCTGCAGGATGAAGTTCCGGTCTGAAGCGGGCCAATCTGTATCCCATTTGCCGCGGTGCCCCCAGGAACCCCTGTATTTCAAACGAACGAAAGTGAAGACATCTGTCTCCGCATTCTCAACGACAGCCGCTGAGGCGAAATGACCGTCAAAAATAGACGATACTATCAATATTGATACAATACAGAATCCAAAGGATAGTGAAAAAATACGATTGGTGTGTCGGCGCATTTTATTACCTCTTGCTGCGCTGATTAGAAACTATGAAACCAGAGGACATTGAATTGCACACCTTGTTCCGATTCAAAAGCTTTCGCAACGTTAAACCGTAGAAAGGAATCGCTTTCACCGAACTGGAAACCGATACCGGCATCGCTTTTCGGCACAAGTGTCTGCGTTTCGTCATTTATATTCCATGTTTGACCCGCATCAAGGAAAAACACGAGGAAGAGATTGAAAAAATCAAATTGCATGTTTCTCCAGGTGAACAGTTCCGGTACAGGGAAGAAATATTCGATGTTGAAGAGGTAGCCACGGTCACCAGCAAAAGCGTAGAGCGGGTAGCCGTTTAATACGCCTGGTCCGCGATGCGGTTGAAAAACTGCCGACTGCCCGGGTACGTATCCGATGTTCACCGAATGGATGTGCATAACGGAGATGAAGTTGATACCGCGTAAAGTCGAAATCCGAACCGAAGGCGGTGTTGCTATGTTCAACAAAAAAAATATTATGCCAACCGAGATGGTTCTGGCGGGTGTTAAGATCATATTCAAACATAACACTCCGCAATCCGCTGGACGTTATCGCTGGATTTTCTCGTGCCTTTGACCTTGAACGCCAGTTGAAAAGATGCCAATCTGTGCTCTTTTTCAGACTCTCGTGGTTTTCAGCAAAAAGTGTCAACTTAAGCAAGTGCCTTGTGGGAATAGACTCCACACGTGGTAGTTTTTCCCATCGGAACGCTACTTCAACGCCAGTCTTCAAATAATAGTTGTGCAAGTTTTCCGCACCAAAAAGATTATAGAACAAAGCACCTGGATCATTCAAAGAATTGCTAACACGATAAGGAATCACGTTGTCAGGTGTGATGTCGGTAGCACGGTGAACCTTGGCATTGATTCCAAACCCATGATACCATCTGTCAGCATCTCCCTCCAGATTGTTAAATTGTGTATATGTTGCAAACGGCATCGTATCAATACCAATTGCGACATCTGTTATTTTGTTACCGAATCCGTAACCTGCATATCCAAAAATATGTGAGGTCGGCATTCCATTTGAAAAGCGTGCTCTTCGTAAATCCCTTTTTACAGTCGTACCCAGTTTCCAACCTGTGACCCGGTTAAATCTAATCATCGGGTTCATTGCAAAGGAATCAGGAGATCGTGATGAAGCGCGTTCCTTCACGGTAATCACCGCGATATGTTTCCCGTTTTTTTCTCTAACACTCGACTCTACCACCTCTAATTTCGCGCCCATTTTTTTTTGGAGTGTTCCTACTGCTTTTTCGATGTCCTCGTCACCAGTTTCAAGCGTTTCGAGAATCTCAGATCTATCAATTGTATGATTGCCCTGAATTTGAACCTCATAGATCGGGGAACCATCGGCAGTACGGAACCGCGTCGGTGAAGAAGCACGTTGTTTGTTAAAGCGACCAAACGGAAGGGGAAGGCGAAGGGTCACAGTAGTCCGTAGAGAAGCAGGTGGTTCGTCAAAGTCTAACACGAGTAGCGATTCCACTTCAGGGATCTCGATACCGAGTTTACCGAGATTCGTTAAGAGTTGACCTGCCTGTTGCGATGGAATATTGCCAACAATGTTTAGCAGATAGACCTTCTCAGCACTTTTTATAACCGCAAAGATGCCCGTGAAGGTATCATCCACGCTTGTGCCTTCCAGAGCGACTCCGTTCAGGACATAGAGTCCGACCCTATCATCTTCCTGTATGCCGTTCCAGTCTTTCGCTTTCAAGTTTTCGCTGTAATATTGAGCGAGTTTCTCATAAATGCCTGCTTCATCATCGTAGATGTGGATGTAAAGGTTGTCCACCGTATTGAAGGGGGCTGTCGTAACGGCGAGTGTAATCAGTTCGCGGGTGAAGTGGAATTGAAACTTGGCATTTGGTATATCAGGACAATCGAAAGGGATTGTGCCGTCTGAAGTGGCAGCGGACGTTTGTGTGGATACAATTAGCAGTAGTAAGACTATAATTATAACATTATATTTCATGTTTATTTTCTGGACATATATGGTTTT
This sequence comes from Candidatus Poribacteria bacterium, assembly GCA_021295715.1. NCBI lineage: Bacteria > Candidatus Poribacteria > Candidatus Poribacteria bacterium. The sequence continues at coordinate 9,309 of JAGWBV010000099.1, forward strand.
TGGAGATTGTAAAGGTTATTATAATAACTTAAGGTCGTATTGTCAACTTCCGTCTGAAAGATTTAACGATGGGTTTACAAAGTGGGTTTACAGAATAGAAAAGGCGTGCTTGGATGAAGACTAAGAATTTAATTCGGTAATATGTGAGGGTAATTGTCAGAATCAGGATTTTCAGGATTACAGAAGCTTTATTTTCCGCTCCTGGAAACGAAACTCAATTTCCTTTTTATCGGGATCTTCCTTAACCATCTGAAGTTCTATTTCCGTCAGTTGAAGAGCGTTAGAAAGAATAAAAAAATAGGGTTACTCTTCATCACCCTCGACTTCTATAGAAATTTTGAATTCTTGAGGGTTTACCCCCTGGTCCTCAAGGTCCTTAATCTGGTGTTCAAGTTGTTCAGCATTTTCTTCCAAAGTCTTGATATAGTTCCGACTTTCATCGTTATCGCGCGCGATTTGGAGTTCTATCTGATTCGCTCGCAGAAGCTCCGGCACAGTTGCTTCCTTTTTCCGGAAAATCTTATGTGTGAGAACTACCCACTCTTCCAAGAGGGAATGATCGCCCTTAGCGTGGATATACAAAGAGGTTCTGAGTGCTTCTAATGCTTCCGGATCGTCCTTATCTTTGAGTTCAAGATACTTGAGCATATATTCTTTTGACCTTGCTTTCCGCTGCTCAAGTGGGAGGGATAACAGGTAATCAAGAGATTTCAACTTATTTGCAAGGGCGGTCTTGTCTTCTTCACTCAACCTCTCAACGATGCTGACCGATGTTTCTTCATCCACGCCATCAGGGTCGTGATCGCAGCCAGTATTTCCAGTTGTGAAGATGATGAAAAACGCGAGCAGCATGAGAAATCGGATCATTTTAGTTCCTCCTTAGCAAGTGCAGGTGGCTTCATTCACGGAAACTGACGATTCGCGCGTGATAGTTCATATCTCTCATCATTTATCCACATTATTCATCAAGCGTGAACCGCAGGACACCACGGTTAGCAGTCCCTACATAAAGTGTGCTACCATCAACGGCGAAAGAGATAACAGAGCCTGGAATTTCGGGTGTCGCCTGTTTCCATGTATTGGAATCCTCTTTCAACAGATACACGTGTTGGTCGGTCTGTCCATACACCGTTGTGCCTGCTGCTGCTAATCGGGAGACAACGAGGGAACTGCCTTCAGCATCGGTTGTGACGTGCCAGTGCGTGCCGTCGTTTGAATACGCAACACCTGTGTCGGTTGCCACATAAACGGTTGGTCCCGCGAAGGAGATTGCCTTGAATTTCTCAAAAGAGAACGGGATACCTGCAGTAACATCGTGCCAAGTGTCTCCTTCATCAAACGATTGAAAGAGGCGTCCCTCCCGTTTTCCGATGTAAACCGTGTTGCCTGACACGGCGATTTTGAAACCCATAGAAGTAATTGAATCATGAGCAGTCGCAACATCAGCGGAATAACTGTCAGGAGAGGACAATAGAGATGCGAAAGCGTCTTCGCCCTCATCTACTAAACCCGTGTTGTGCCACGCATTCATGCCGGGTTTCCATCTATAAAGCGTCTTCCCGTACTCGACATAGTATGTATCGCTACTCACGGCAAAGTTTCCAATAAACGACATCATACCAGATGCAGCCTGTTCTTGCATAACCTTATTCATGGCTTCATTTAACTGGTTAAAATCAATATCTTCGGGATTTGGTGGTTCGCCCTTTTCAAGGTTTTGCTTAGCCTTGTCCGTAAACGCTTGCATCATAATTTCGTCCATTTCTATGCGTATTTCCTGTGAATTGATGCTTTCAAAACCAGGCATGCCGTCTATAAACGCCATGCTATTGTCCTCGGTGGATAGACGCGCTATCGGCGAAGGTGAAGTCATATGATTCCCTCTCTTTACGTACAAAGTATTGTCAAATGCTTCAATAAGGACACCGCCATCGATACCACTGGGCAGTGGTGTCCACGATTCACCCCCGTCCGTTGAGGAGACAAACCTATTTGTTGAATTTGCGTAGAGTTTATCGTTAACAGTGATGAGCGTCTGAACCGGAATGCCAACGAGACCGCTATTAAACGGATGCCACGATTTGCCACCATCAATTGTGGTCTGAACTCCACCAGATGTTCCTCTGTAGAAAGTGTTCGCGTCCATCATCAGCACAGGCGGCGGGACTCTGTAAGATGAGTTACCCTTTACATCTAAAGCAGTCCAGGTTTCTCCAGCATTCATGGAGTAGAAGAATTCTCCGAACGCATCTACGACTGTAACCCTGCCTTGTGTTGTGAAGAGTTTAATACTCGGCATGTAGATTTCTGTTGCATCTGCACCAGGGAATGGGGAAGCCATATCAAAATTAAAGAGATTCTGCTGCTGCCTCTCTGCCTCACCTTCCTGTCTTTTCCGTGGATCTATGGAATACCACGTATCCCCTTGATCGGTTGAACGGTAAAGGGACCACTCGGAATTCCCTGTCATCGAAGATTTAAGTTGTCTCCCTCTCTGATTCTGATTTGTCAGTTCATTCCCCACGGCAACATAGAGACGGTGTTCATCGACGGCTAACGCATGGATAGCTAATTGATTTTCGGATATTTCTGCTGGACGAATGGTTAATTTTTTCCATGTATCCGTATCCGTATTGAGCCGATAGAGTCCGCTGTCAGTTCCAGCGAACAGGGTGTGCTCAACGGCGGCGATTGCCCGAATTTTCCGATCCGCGAGGTTTCCATCGTTCAGAGGTATCCACGATTTACCCGCATCCACAGAACGGAATATCCCATTAACGAGAGCAAGGTACATTGTCAGTTCGGCTTCCGCCCCAGGAAGCCTATCCGTTATGACGATCCCGACTGGCTGCCCTTTTGGGTGCACACCGAGCGAATTCCATGTCTCACCATCATCTGTAGAAGTCAATACCTCCCCATTGGTAGCGACGTAGATCGCATCGTTCGACGCTACCATCTGTTGTGTGCCGCCCATCATCCAATCTTTCAGGCTGAGTGAGGTTGGGTCTCCGGCGATAACGAGTTTCCATGAATGTCCGTCGTCTGCCATCTTATAAAGATTGGTGGCGGTTCCGGCGAAAATGTCTCCACGCGTTGTCGTGAAGAGGGTATTCACAAGCCCGCCTGCGGGTCCCTTTGTTTGTATCCACTGCGGTTTCGGTGTTGATACCTCAGTTTCGTCAACAAGTGCGGCAGCGAAAAGTCGCGAGTCCGGTTGCTGACCGGCACCGGGATTCTTACCGGGGACAGCCGATGTTCCTATCTGATTCCGCACTGCGGGTTTCGCAGGTAAATCTACGACCAAAACCGCCTCGATCAGATCAATCGTCCGTTCCGATGTAGCGTTTAGATCGTAAGGTTTCTGGAAACGTGAGAGATATTGTGTGCCAACCCCCATGAATAAAAAAATCAATACAGCCGAAGCAGCAGAAAGCATCCACGGCACTATAGGCTTATTCGCAGCAGGGGTTGTAGGTGTGATACGTGAGATTTCTTGCATAATGTCCTGTGTAGATTTTGTTGAATCATGTCTTCTTCCTTCTTGAGACGATCGCGTGCCCGACTCAGTCGGCTTTTGATAGTATTCGGAGAGACTCCCAAAAATTCGCTGATGGCTTTGATCGTCATTTCACCGAGGTAGTAAAGCGTCATTACTGTGCGTTCGCTTTCTGGCAGTTTCTGAAGTAGTTTCTTAACGACTTCACGGCGCGTTTCGTCCGCTTCGGTTGCCTGTTTCTCTGCTACGTATCGAGAGTATGACACTTCATTCACCTCACTCATATCCGTAACTTCTAAAGATTGTTCCGGTGGCGGATTCTTTCGGAACCAGTCAGAACACAAGTTTGCCGCGATGACATAAAGCCAGCCTGGAAACTGGGTATGGTTTTTCAAGGTTCCGAGCTTCTGGTATGCCCTAAGAAACGCGTCTTGCGTAACTTCCTGGGCGATGTGAAAATCGCCGATCTTCCGCCACACCAGCGCGTGAACCCTTTTCTGATATTTCGTGACTAACGGACTGAATGCGTCCTGATCGCCTTGCAATACCCGTTGAATGAGTTCAGCATCATTGTGATCCATCACCAACCTCCTCCAGAATCGCACTCTGTTTTAACTTAAGTGACGGATTTTAGGTTCTAAGAAGTTGCATTATTTTTTATAAAGTGGAATCAAGATTAGGAAATTGATACTATTGACGGTGTTTAAATAAAGGAGAAACGAGCGACGTAATTGCGAGCTCGTGTGGTTGGAGGTGAGCAGAATCAATGTGAAATTGCGTCTTATTCGGTTCGCAATGCCTCGATTGGAGAGATATGTGATGCCCTCATTGCAGGGTAAAGCCCAAACAGAATACCGATACAAGCGGAGATACTAACGGAGACTGTCATCCAGTGTAGAGAGATTACGACTGGCCAGTGCGGAATTACCTTAACGACTTTGACAGCAATATATGAACAAAGATAACCTGTGCCGATACCGAGAAAAATCCCTAACAAACCACCGACACCGCACATCACAACCGCTTCAATCAAAAACTGCAAGAAAATGTCTCTTCGTTTTGCGCCGATGGCGCGGCGTATTCCGATTTCCCGTGTGCGTTGGTTCACTGAAACCAACATCATATTCATAATCCCGACGCTTCCCACAAATAGCGAAAAGCCTGCGATACTGCTGAGCATGATTGTGAGAATCCGACTGATATTATCGAGTTCATTCACAGCGGTGGTATGAAAACTAATATCAAAAAAATTGTCTTGATTCCGATGCCGTTTTCTTAAAACGGATTTGACTTCCTCAGCGGCTTTTTCGATGGTATCGGCATTCATCGCTCTGACGCTAAGATAATTGACATGATGTTTTCCTTTAAACCTATCTTGTGCGGTTGTCAAGGGAATGAACACAATATCGTCCCAACTGAATCCGTATTGCAGGCTCGTTCCACGTTCAGCCATAACGCCTAAGATGCGGAAACGGTCGGGGTTTCCCCCTTGCAGTGAAAGTTTGATTTCTTTGCCAATCGGATTCTGTTTTCCAAACAGTTCTGTTGCGACCTCTAAGCCGAGAATACAGACTTTCCTACGGTTATTGAACTCATCTTCGGAGAAGAATCGTCCGTGCTGAACCCACCACTTCTTCCCAGTCGGGAAATAAGAATTGACCGCATCATATTCCGTCCATTTCGTTGCACCACCTTCAGCTTGGGCAAGCACTTCACCAGAAACTATCGGGATTACAGATTCAACAGTTGGGCATTCGGCTTCGATCGCCAAAACGTCTTCATATTTCAGGTGTTCACCGCTGCGATTTGGTATTACGCGATCTCCGATCCAAATCCACGGATTCCGTCGGATAGTAAAATGGCTGCCATACTTTTCAAACTCTTGGGTAACAATGCTTTTCGCACCGTCACCGACGGCGAGCATTGCGAGCACAGCGGCAACGCCAATGATGATACCGAGCATTGTGAGTGCCGAACGCATTTTTTCTTCCAGAATGGCAGTGAGCCCTGTTGAAATGCCTTCGTAAAATTTTATTGGGCTGCCCTCCGTTACAATGCGTGTTGAAGTTAAGATATGCGATAACTATATGCAGGTTGTTCTCGTATAAGTGAGTCTTCAAACATACCATTGTGCTTGTGCTCTGAAGAACTGGGCATAAAGCCCATCTTTTGCCAATAAGGTTTCATGGTCACCGTCTTCAACGACCGTGCCGTCATCAAGAACGAGAATTCGGTCACAGGTTCGGACAGAAGAGAGACGGTGTGAAATTAGTACGGATGTGCGCCCTGCACTCCGCTCAATGAATCGTTCGTAGACCGAACTTGAAAATATCGCTAACAATTACAGAGCCGCCTATTTTGAAAAACTTCGCAACATTCTATTTATAAGGCAGCCCATTGTAAGTTTCTTTGGCAATGGAGATGTGAAATATCCCGTTATCTTCACTGGCACTATAGAGTCTATCGTTGATAATGGCGAGAGAGGTACTCTTATTTGGAACTTCTGAAGAAATCTGTTCCCACTGCCCACGGATATCTAAGCGATAAACACCTGTATCACCAATGCCATAAACTTCGGTATCGTCCAACGCAAATTGGTTGATGACGACGCGCGTATCTGATTTATCGGTTATCACGCGCCAATGTTCCCCGGTTTGTGAAACCAAGACTCCACTGTCCGTTGCAACATAGAGGGTTGTCCCTCTAAAAATGAGATCCTTGAAACGGCTAAAGTGAAGCGGGAGAGCCGGTGTAACATCTCTCCAATTGTCCCCACCATCAAGAGACTGAAACAGTTCACCATCCCGTTTCCCCACATAGACGGTTTTTCCAGACGCGGCTAATCTGAATGCATCTGTGATATCATCAACATGAGGGGCACCGATGTCTACCAATCCCGTATTTGTCCACGCCGGATCCCCTAATTTCCATTTGAATAACTTTCGCCTGTATTCTACGTAGAATACATCACCACTGACGACAAGCTCGTTGGTCTTCACACTTTTATCTATAGAAGGCACTATTCCTTCAGCAGATATTGCCTTATCTTTTATAGCCGGAACATCTTGAAAGTGAATGAAAGCATCGTCTTCAGTAGATAAACTGTAAATTTGGAAGCTGCTTCGCTTCGGTAAAAGGAAATAGAGATTATTCCCAAGGATGATAAAACTGGAAAGAGTAGAATAAGAATAATTGATGCTGGAATCGTCCGTGCCATCAATCCGCACTTTTTTCCAAGATGCGCCTTCGTCGCTGGATTGATAAACTTCAGAACCGTTACTCGCGTAGAGTTTATTGTTAAATACGACCAGATCTTTCACTCTGTTTCCTGACATCCCGTCCATAAATAAGTTCCATGAGTTCCCAGCATCGGTTGTTCGACCAACACCAAATACACTTGCTTTGTAAAGCGTCGTTTCGTTCACGGCTACAACGGGAAGACTCTGAATCATCAACCATCTCGGATCATATTTAAATTTGTGCCAAGTTTTTCCGCTATCTGTGGAACGAAACTGTTCGTATCCCAATGCCATGAGAGTTTTGCCAACTGCTAAAACGGTTAGACCCGCCGGTGCTCCCCTATAACTATACTTATAGTTAGGTGTAATTTCAGTCCACGAGGCTCCCAAGTCATCTGAATGGAAAACTCCTATGAAATGCAACTCGTTCTTCCGAGTTTTCTGATATACTTCCATCGGTGTAAATCGTACTAACAGATCGGAACCTGTTCCAACATAAAGATTGTTATCTGATACCGCTAAAGAAAGGACGGCTTGTGATGTATCGATAGGCATTTTTTTCCAAACACCTAAATCAAGACGATAGAGACCTTGCTCTGTTCCCGCAAACACGGTTTCTCCAACAGCCGCAACAGTAGAAATTATTTCCGCACTCATCCCATCCTTAAGTAGGTGCCATCGTCTTCTATCATCCACTGATTGGAAAACCCCTTTATTTTTTAGGGCAAGATACATCGTTATACCTGCATGAGAACTTGACACCCTCGCTGTATCAATTGTATCAATGACGATGAGTCCAACCGCATGTCCTTTGGGACGTGGACTCATCGTATTCCATGTCTTCCCATCATCGGCTGAAGCAAATATTGCTTCCGTAGAAACGACATAAAGGGTATCCCTGTGTTCAGTCATCGGCATAAGCGACTTACTAATCGGGATATTTGTGTTGATACGTGTCCAATCCGTGGCATCTGCTGGGAATCTGTAGATACCAGTTTGTGAAAGGGCATAAACAGTTCCTTCAGATGTAGCAAAAATATCGCGTACCGAACCACCCGGCGGTGCGTTACCCTGCGTCCACTGCGCTGTGGAAAATTTGTGTTGAGTTTCTTGTGCAGTGGATCTTAAATTCGCCTCAGAAATCTGTGTGCCAGTACCGGTGTTCTTACTGGGAACGTCAGATCGTCCAAACTGCCTTCGGACATCAGGCTTTGATACAGTATCAATTACGATAGACGCGTCAACGATTTCAACCGTGGGTTCAGAGAGTGCCTCGAAACTATATGGCTTCTGGAAACGGGCAAGATATTGACTGCCCACACCGAGCATCAGTATAACCAAAACCGCAGCCGCACCCACTGCCGCCCAAGGCACCATCGGTTTACTCGTAGCAGGGGCAGCAGGGGTGATACGCGAGACTTCCCGCATGATGTTCTCAGTCAATTGATTCGTGAGTTGGAAACTGCCGAGGTTCTCTCGGATTATATCTTCCTCTTTCCGTAAACGGTTGCGAGCGCGGCTCAAACGACTCTTAACGGTATTCGGGGAGACTCCGAGAAACTCACTGATGGCTTTGATTGTCATCTCGCCGAGATAATGGAGCGTCATCACCGTTTGTTCGCTTTCTGGCAGTTTTTTGAGCAATTTCTTGACAACCTCTCGGCGTGTTTCGTGGGCTTCGGCTTCCTGTTCTTCCGCTACGTATTGAGAATATGATTCCTTGTCCATCTCACTTGAATCGACAGTATCAAGGGATTCGATAGGTATGCGGTTCTTTCGGAGCCAATCAAGGCACAAGCGTGCTACGATAACGTAAAGCCATCCAGCAAAAGCGTTAGGGTTCTTCAAGGCACCCAGTTTTCGATATGCCCGGAGAAACGCGTCCTGCGTGATCTCTTGTGCGATATGAAAATCACCGATTTTTCGCCACGCAAGCGCGTGAATCCCTTTCTGATATTTTTTCACCAAAGGACTGAATGCGTCCTCGTCCCCTTGTAATACTCGTTGAATGAGTTGAGCATCACTCTGTTGCATTGCACACTGCCTCCCGAATTATTACGTCTATTGATTGAAGTGACGTAACTTGGGTATGGAAAGGTTGCATTATTCTTGAAAAAAGTGAAAAACGGTAACACAAACTAAAGTTTATGCTACACGCATATTGAAAAGTATTCAATTAGAAATGATATGAGAATTATTCGATCTGCTTTGCCAGATTCTCCTGCACCAGTTCCGCAACAGCTTCCTCAAGTGCCCGCCCGCGGAGTTCAACCTTGCGAACGATTCCTTCTCCGTCAATAAAGGTTGCATTATTTTCGGCAGAGCAAAAAATCGACCGCAAATTCTTACCTGTAGATAGGTTTAAGTTTCCGTTACTTCCACAAACTGAAGACCGAAGACTGATAACTACTCACATCAGATATCGGAACGGAAGAATTTTAGGAACGCCACTGCCGTAAACGCTAAAGCAAAAAAACCGAGTAAGCACACATCTACTGCAGAGCGACGCAAGGTATCCGATAAAGCGGATTCCGTCAGGGGTGGGGGCGGCGGGATTTCGTCTGATTCAGAGAGATTATTCCCCTGTCGATCCATTATTTGTATGACCTGTGCCATCACGTCGTCTGAAATTCCACTGAAATATGAATCATCAAGTTGCTTGTAGTATCTCTCACCCGTTTGAAAGTAGAGGTCCCTTTTTAGTTTACCGGTTTGCGTTAAGTTTATCGCAGAATAGATGAGAGAGGACGTTGGCACGAGCCGAGAGAGCATTTCTCCAATGTGCTCTTGGCGATCCTTTTCGCGTTGGTATCCGTTGTCAATTTTGTTTGCCTGATTCTGGAACTTCAGTCGAGATTCCTCGTTAATCGGTTTCCGAATCTTGTCCAATCTTTTTTGCACCTCTGGTGTTATTGCCAATTTCGTCCCAAAGGTTTCAACTATTTTTTTATTTAACTTCTCTTGTGTCTCTTTCGCCAGGTTATTGCGAAGTGCGGTTTTTTCCATATAAACAGTCTGCTGCGTTCGGGTGGGTGCAACGAGTTTTGCGATGACAAACGCACCTCGCGGCGCGATTAGCACTGCAAACACCCAAAATGTAAAAGCGACAATCAGCGCGGTCTTGGCGTTGTCGAGATAGGTTGAAATGACGACACCTATCGCAAAAAAGACCGCAATATAGAGGAGCGAGACAAGCGTTAGACCGAGCACTGGCATCGCGATCTTGAGCTCACCGAGTGGAAACCCTTGCCAGACGATCAGGAGTAACCCCAAGAGGAAAGAGACTAAAAACGGAAGAACGAACACAACGTATCCACCGATCAATTTGCTCCACAAAAACACATCTCGAGGAACGGGGTTTGACAAGTTTATCCGAAGGGTGCCTGCTTCTCTCTCCCCCGCAACAGCATCAAATGTGAACAGAAGTGCCAGCAGACTGAAAACCGTCCCAACAATAAACAGGAAGTCCAGATTTCCTAATACATACGCCAGAGGTGCTTGCGCAAGTGCTGTTGAACCCGGCCGAATGCCATTACGCGTCATTCCAAGATGGGTCGGCAGCACTTCCTCTAAACCGTTTGCGAAGACGCTCAGCGGCATGGGCTTCAGGAAAAGCTTGGAAACTTCTACATCCGGATCTTGCGCATTCGGTGGATTTACCTTTGCTTCTGATCGCGAGCGATTCACCGATTCTTGATAATCTGTCAAACTCTGACGATGCTTGCGATAACTGATAGAAAGGGTGAGTGGGATGAGCAGCGCACACATCAGCAAGAGTGCGATGAACCGGACGCTGAGAATATGATGCATAATTTCTTTCTGAATCAATGTTATTAACACGGTAATTTCTCCTTTGTTTTTTAGTTCTTAACCGTTTCGTTAGTCGTCTAATTTAAAACGTAACACACCACTACCATAGGTACCAACATAAAGCACGTTCCCCTCAACATCAAGAGCACTAACAGGATTCGGAATCTCGGGTGTCATCTGTTTCCATCTGTCAGAATTTTCTTTTAATTGATAGACGCGTTGTTCCGTAACGCCATACAGAGTCGTTCCGCTCACCGCAAATTGGTCTATAACGATTGGCACACCTTCAGGGTCGGATGTAACGTGCCAGTGCGTGCCATCGCTTGAATATGCAACCCCTCTATCGGTTGCCACGTAGATAGCGGAGCCAGCGAATTCTATTGCCTTGAAATGTGTAAAAGAAAACGGAAGTTCGCCCGTAACATCGTTCCACGTATCTCCTTCGTCAAACGACTGGAAGAGGTGTCCGTCTAATTTAGCGACGTAGACTGTTCTCCTTGAAACAGCGATTTTGAAACCGATGGAACTGGGATTGTTAAAACTGCCAGCCGTATCAATGAGTTCACCTTCATCTATGAGCCCGGTATCAACCCATTCCGGCGTGCCGGGTTTCCACCTGAAGAGTCTCTGTTCATATTCCATATAGTACGTATTACGACTGACAGCGAAACCTCCGAGAAGTCCACGCATCAGCTGCCGGATCTCTTCCACGGCCTTATTGTCATCTCCAGCAACCTCCACATCTAAAGAGGCGTTTTTCCTTAAAAACGACATCCCCGGAATAGGGCTTAACCGATTGTCCTCGGTAGATAAGCGCAAGAGTTGAACGCGATGTTCGGTGCCTCCTATACCTCTGGCATAGAGCACATCGTTGAATTTCGCCAGATTCGTGATGTTTCCGAGGCTGCTTGGGACAGGTGTCCACACCTCATTCCCGTTGGGCGAGGCGAGAAGTTCGCCCCCCACATTGGCATACAGCACATTCCGCAGAGAAGCTAAATTCATCACGCTTGTATTTACCAATCCCGTGCTAAATGGATGCCACGTTTTGCCGGCATCGGTTGTGCGATAAATCCCAGACGCTCCGTTCCGATAGAAGGTATTCGCATTCAAAGACACAAGCCTGGAAACATCTCTTATGTCTGGTATATTTGAATCCAAGGTAACCCAGTTTTCACCTGCGTCACTTGAGTAATAACTGCCTTTATCGTCCATTGCGAAAAGGCTTTCTTCCACTGCTACCATTTTGAAGGTTGAAGTCGTTTTCGTTTCTGAGTCTTTGGATTTATCCTTACCCTTTTGGTAGGATTCCGAAGTTCCAGAAGCAACATGAATCGTCAGTCCATCTTGGGAGGATGGCTCTATTTTCCTTTTTATAAAGTCTAATGTCTGCCACGAATCTCCCAAATCTGTTGAGCGATAGAGTGCCAGAGATGTCGCGGATATCAGTCGCACTGGCAGACCAAACCCGACCCCTTGATTCATAGCCTTTTCCCCCACGGCGACATAGAGTCGATGCTCGGCACTCGCCACTGCACGGATATTCTGGGATTCACCCACCGATAATAAGGTGCTACCTTCCGAGTTGAGGCGATACAGTCCAGAGTCCGTCCCAACAAACATAACATTTTCAACGGCTGTGATTGCGCGAATTTCTTTGTTCACCAACTGTCCGCTTACGGACACCCACGAGTTACCAGCGTCCACAGAACGGAATACACCATTAACAAGTGCCAAGTACATTACAATATTGGCTTGCGCCCCAGGTGCCTCATCTGTTATGACGAGATCAATCAACTGACCCACTGGACGTGTACCGAGTGTATCCCACGTCTCGCCTCTGTCCATTGAAGCGCGGATTTCTGTATCGGAGGCAACGTAGAGGGTATCGTCCCTCTCTATTATTTGCCATGATCCGTTAGGGGGCATGTTGGCGTTGACAAGGTTCCACCGACTTCTATCGTCCGTCAATCTATAGAGGTCGGTCCCTGTTCCGACGTAAGAATCTCCGTTAGCTGCGATGAACAAGTTCTGAACGCTGCCACCTTCGGGGCCCCCAGTTTGGGTCCACTGCGGTTTCGGGGTTGAGACTTCTGTCGTGTCGATGGGGAGTGTGGCAACAAGGGATTCGTCCGGTTTCTGAGCTGCCCCAGGACTTTTACCGGGGAGTGCCGAACTTCCTGCCTGAGTCCGGACGGCGGGTTTCGCAGGGGAATCGTAAATAAAAACTGCGTCAATAATCTCAACTGTCGGTTCCGAGGTGGCATCGAGATTATAAGGCTTCTGAAAACGAGAGAGATGCTGCGTGCCAATCCCAATCAGTAGGAAAAGCACGACGGCTGAGACGGCGGAAAGTGCCAAGGGGGCTACCGGCTTACCCGTAGGAACAGGAACCGGACTCAGGCGTGAAACTTCCCGCATGATGTTCTCTGTTAATTGATCCGGGAGTTGGAAACTGCCAAGATTCTGATGGAGTATATCTTCCTCTTTCCGTAAGCGGTTGCGAGCGCGGCTCAGGCGGCTTTTGATGGTATTCTGGGAGACACCGAGAAACTCAGAAATGGATTTGACCGTCATCTCGCCGAGGTAATGGAGCGTCATCACCGTGCGTTCGCTTTCGGGCAGTTTCTGGAGGAGCTTCTTAACGACTTCACGGCGCGTCTCATTCGCTTCGGCTGCCTGTTTTTCTGCTATATACTGAGAATATGAAACCCTGTCTATCTCATTAGTCTCGGTAGCCTCTACGGATTCCGGCACCGGCATGCGATTCTTTCGGAACCAGTCAGCACACAAGTTTGCCGCAATAACGTAGAGCCAACCTGAGAACTGGTTATGGTTTTTCAAGGTTCCGAGTTTTTTATACGCAGTGAGAAACGCGTCTTGCGTGATTTCTTGTGCAATATGAAAATCACCGATCTTCCGCCACACCAGCGCGTGAACCCCCTTCTGATATTTTCTCACTAAGGGACTGAATGCCTCCTGGTCCCCCTGTAATACCCGCCAAATGAGTTGAGCATCGTTTTGTTCCACAGCACGCCTCCTCCAGAAGTATGTACATCTATTGATTGAGGTGACGTAATTTAGGCCTCAAAAGGTTGCATTATTTTTCAAATGGCTTTCAGCAGTCAGCAGTCAGGTTTGGGCAAATACCGGCACAAACTAACAATTTATACTATAGGGTGGCTTCCTTGCCAGAATCGCGGGTCAAAAACTTTACACATCCTATCTAAAGCCTGCTCCTATTGTAAGTAAGGGAGCAGCAGCGTCTGGAGTCTTTTACGGGCATGGTGCAAATATGTTTTAACGGTGCTTTCCGATTTGCCTAAGCGTGCGGCGATCTCTTTTATCGGAAGGTCCTGCAAGTAACGCAAACGAAACGCGCGACGTTGCCCAGATGGCAGTCGATGCACAGCACTGCGAATAACGCGTCCAAGCTCCTCCTTCTCAAGGATTTGACAAGGCGATGGCTGCGTTTGGAGCATCGGAAGACCATCGTCTGCGTTTTGTGGTAATTCCTCACAGGCAAAAACGATGTCCCTATCTCGTTTGCGGAGAAAGTCAATGCTACAATTGACAGCAATTTGGTAGAGCCAACTGTAAAATACGGATTGTCCCTTGAAGTTCTGTAGTGCCTGCCACGCCTTCAGGAACACCTCTTGGCAGAGGTCTTTCGCTGTCTCAGGGTCACGAACCTTCCGATAAATCAGATTATAGATTTTTTGCTGATATTTGTACACGAGTGGATTAAACGCCTCTGTATCACCATTCTGTGCACGCGCCACAAGTTCCGACTCGTTGAAATCGTTGCGTTCAGTGTGTATTGTTAAAGCACTTCTCATATTTTTCTCCTTGTTTATGGCTGTCGGTGAAGAGGCTTTTCGTGGAATATGTCCG
>JAGWBV010000100.1 GCA_021295715.1 Candidatus Poribacteria bacterium
CGGATCGTACATCGTGTCGTAAGGAGCTGGCACAGCATACGGGAAGTGCGGTCCAAAGAAATTCGCGGCAATCATAAAAGGGTGTTCGGAATCGGAGTAACCATTGATGAGTTCAATCGTTTTGTCTGCAGTCCACGCTTCCATCGTCCGTTCAGCAGGAAGCGGGTGTCTTCCGTAGAAGGGTGCCTCACCGCCCCACTCATACGGTTGGACGGCATCCCTATCAATTCGGAAGTCAATACCGTCCTCGCGAAGCCACTGATGCCACTCGCGATAGGGGTGCCACTTATCATAACCCCAAAATTCTGTGTCGCCTTCTTTCGCAAGATGCCACTTACCGATACAACTGACCCGATAGCCTGCCTCGCCGAGGAGTTTTGGATACGCCGGTTTATCGAGGATCTGGTTCGCAAACACAGCGTTGAAATTGCCCATATTTGATAACTGTCCGTGATTGTGGGGGTAAAGTCCGGTGAGTAGAGACCCACGCGCCGGTGAACAGAGCGCGATAGGGGTATAGGCGTTTGTGAACCGCATACCTGTTGCGGCGATTTCATCGATAGCAGGCGTTCTGCAAATGGGTGCTCCGTTACAGCCGAGTGAATCGAAACGTTGCTGGTCGGTGAGAAGAAAAAGAATATTGGGTTGTCGTGCCATTTTTTAATTATTCCTTACAGTTTTTTTAATTTTCTTGGCGGTTAAACAACGTGGGTGTTTTTGCTTGGGTGTTTCCCCTGGAACTTCACGCGCCTTGTCCCGCAAGTTTCCCACACGTGGTTTGCACCAGAAGAGCAGTCCAGAGGCTGCATAGTTAAAAAGGTTCGGAGACGATGGCGATATTTTTCGGTCCCTTGAAGTCGAGTTCAATTCGCTCAAACTGGACGGAATGTTGCCGATAGAAGTCCTCAATTGCCGTCAACAACTCATACTGCCCACGCCGTTGTTCATCCCAGAAGTTGCAACACGGGATTATCACAGCAGGTCGGACGAGGGCTGCCTCTCCCAATTGACGCAACGCACCATCGGGATGGAGTCCAACCAAGAGGTCATAATAGTCTGCCATGTCAGGATCGAACTGATCCGGACGATGGTCGATGCCTTTGAGCACTGTCCGACGCGGGTCAATGAGATCGCATGCGAAATTTTTCTTCTTGGTGAGAAGGCGGGTTAATATTCCCTTCCCACCAGCAACATCGGCAATAGAGTGGATTGTATTACCATATCGTGCAGCAATGAAATCGGCGACAACTTCAAATCGCTGCGGATCGCCGTGTACTCGGTGCTGTTCTCTACTCATTTCAGATTCTCCGGATTCAGTGCTTCCAATTCAGGATGGACAAATCGTCCGTCCTTCCGAATCAGATTTCCGTCGAAATACATTTCTCCGCCACCATGTTCAGGGGTCTGTATCATGACCATATCCCAATGGACGGCGGAACGGACACTATTATCCGCCTCCTCGTAAGCCTGACCGGGCGTGAAATGGAAAGATCCTGCGATCTTCTCATCGAATAGAATGTCGAGCATCGAGTTCGTGATGTAAGGATTAAAAGCGATAGAAAACTCACCGATATACCGCGCCCCCTCGTCTGTATCAAGAATATCGTTCAGCCTTTCGGTGTTATTCGCTGTTGCCTCAACGATTTGACCGTTCTCAAAGCGGAGTCGAATGTCAGTAAAGGTCGTTCCCTGATAGATTGTGGGGGTGTTGAAATGGATAGTCCCGTTGACGGAATCTCGCACGGGGGCGGTGAAACATTCGCCATCAGGGATGTTACACTCGCCTGCACACGGAATAACGGGAATATCCTTGATACTGAACCGGAGATCGGTATCTTCACCGACGATGTGGACTTCATCCGTTTCCTCCATCAGAGACTTGAGCGGTCCCATCGCTTGTTCCATTCGGCTGTAGTCGAGTGTGCAGACGTCGAAATAGTAGTCCTCGAACGCCTCTGTGCTCATCTGTGCCTGCTGTGCCATTGCCGGGTGGGGCCATCGTAGAACGACCCATTTTGTCTGTGGCACGCGGATATCGTTGAGAGGTCGTATCCAATACTTTTGATAGCGTTGCATTGCTTCCGCTGAGACATCGGACATTTCTGTGATATTGTAGCTCCCACGGATACCGATATACGCCTGTACCTTTTTTATGCGGTATGTTTCGTATTCACCAATCAATTTTATGCCAGCATCGTCTCCGTTGAGAATAATTTCACGTTGGATACGGGTCTGCTTGATTTCAACCAGCGGGATCCCACCCGCTTCCCGAACTGCCCGGATAAGGGCAATGACCATCTCTTGTGGGATGTCGATCCCTTCAATGAGCACAAATTCGCCGGATTGGATTTTCGTGGAATGGGTCGTGAGAACATTTGCGAGTTTATCAAGTCGTGGATCGTGCATATCTACCTCAAAAGTGGTTGTGGTTGGATATAAAAGGATTCATGTAATAATTCAGGCATGAGTTTCTTAAGAAATTCGACTTTCAGCATCGTTTGTTTGATTTAAGGTACTGTCTTCCAAAACCACCTTTACCTTGTCCGCGACGGATGCCCACCATATCTTATCTGCTTGGACGCGGAGCAGGTGTGTGTTACCCGGTGTGTCGTTTGCCCCTAACCCGGGTTCAATAATTTCTGTGTGTGGATCCTGTTCAAATCGCGTGGCAAGTCTGTTTTCCAAACGTTCAGCGGAACGGACGGCAAAGATATTGACGAGTTCCGCCGATGGCAGATCCAAGAGAAAATCGACGTTCCAGAACAATTTTTTGCCGTTTTTCGGTAATGGATCAGACGGACCCAAACCGCAATTGTGGAATTGCTTTACCATCGCTTCTCTGATAGCGTGCGGTGGTTTATCACCACTCCGCGTTGCGTGTCGGATAAGTCGCCGTGCCAATGAAGTCGATCCCTTTTCCGAAAGTGCCGAGCCAACGTAAACATAGTCCCCGATAGGCAATGAAATGCGTTTACCTTTCTTGAACCTACCAAATTTTAATGTGGTATTTTCTTTAAGGTAAATCCGTAGGATGTATGTTCCAGCCTGTGAATCATCGCCGATTATAACAATATTTGGGATTTCCATCGCTCCAACCTATTGGCTATATTTCTGTCAACTCTGGGACGTGTTCGTCTTCATATTTTTCAATCAATACACCAATGACTTCCATCAGTGAAGCCAAGGGATGATCTTCCTCCTCACCTACGACATCGATTAAATTGTCCAGTACTTCCGTAAGCCGTTGGTATTCGCTTTGGGCATGAGGAACGAATACGACCTCCGTTAGCATTGGCCATACATTTTGAGCTGTCTGTACTTCCCTTACCATGGTTCACTCCTTACACATCAATCTCGAGAGTAGTCTATCACAAATCGGAATAGACGGCAAGTTTTGACTTACAACATCACCGAAGGCACGCTAAATTTTGCGTGTTGCAACAAAAGCAGAAATCTATTAGAATAGGACTTGAGTAGGATGCAAAAAGCAAACGGACACCAACGAGGTCATAGAAATAATGAAGGCACGTCAACTATCTATTGGATATATTACGGTTTTTGTGATGCTGGTGCTACATCTTCTGCCGGTCTGGGGTTTCAAGTATTTCCCGACGCAGGATGGCGCAAGTCATATCTACAACTCATACGTGGTGAAGGAGTACCATAAGCACGAAAACTACCGGTTGCGCGAAGTCTACGAACTGAACGCCACGATCTTCCCGAACTGGACCTCTCACGCCCTGCTTGTTGTCCTGTTGTACGTCTTTCCACCACTCGTTTGTGAAAAGATAGTACTTACACTCTGCATCGGTCTCCTACCGTTCTCCCTCTTCTATTTCCTCAACGGCATCGCAAAGAGAAATGTTGTCTTTGGACTACTTGGGTTTCTCTTCGCCTACAACTATCTGCTCCACATGGGTTTTTACAACTTTGTCCTCAGTATGTCCCTGTTTTTCTTCGCGATGGGTTACTGGTGGAGAGTCAAAGATGAACTCCGATTGTCAAACATCGTCGTCATATACGTATTGTTGTTGGCGACCTATCTCACCCATTATCACTCGTATGCGTTGCTTGTCATGTCTCTGACGTTCTTTGCACTCTTCTCATCGGGTTACGATGCACTGCGCGGGGTATGGGGTTATAAAGAAACATCAGAACCACTCAGATCTCGACTCAAGGACGGTATGATAACGCTTAAACCTACACTAACGTTCCTCGGCACGCTTGTCCCCGCTTACTTCATCCTGTTCTCCTACTACTTCTACCTTTCCAATGCTCATGGGGGAGACAGCAACCATAAAGGCGTTGAATGGCTCAACGATTACTTCTTCGGTATGAAATCCTTGGTTTCTTTTCGGGATGATCACGTGCTCATCGGACGGGTGTTGCTGGTCTTTTTCGCCATTGCCTTCGTCCTCACGGTGATCAACAGGATTCGACAGTACCATCGGTTCCGAGAATCAGAGGAATGGAAAGAGACGGGTGAACGGTTCTGGACGCGTGTTGTGACGCAGATGGATGGGTTTCTGATTATGTCAGTCCTCATCACTGCAATGTTTTACATAGCACCTTGGTCTGGCTACAGCGGCGGTTGGATAAATGACCGGTTTCATCTATATATATTTCTCGTGTTGATTCCGTTCTTCGCTATCAATCTGCATCGATACGTAAACTATGCCGTGGCGGGGGTTATTATTGCTCTGTCCTTATGGCATCTCGGCTACAATGTCCACACGTATACGCTGCTGAATCGGGACATCACCAACGCACTCTCCTTGGTAGGTATGACCGAGGAAGATACTATTCTGACGAGTGAACCGGGAGAATGGGGTGGTTTCTCAGATTCACTCGGTTTTGAACCCAAATACGTTGAACCCTTTGGGCACCTTGAGTGTCTGTTAGCAACGCATAAAGGAATCGGTTACCTCGACAACTACGAGGCGAATACGGATCATTTTCCGCTGCAATACAAAGAAAAAGAATTGTCTGCTGATTATGCCATCATTTGGCGGACGGAGTATGACGATGTCGCCGGTTTGGAGGAAGAGTATGAACTCATCGATTCCAACGACTACAATCGACTCTATCGCCGCAAGCGGACACCCCCCGATCTTCAGATGTGGAGTGGCGGAACCGTTGTCTCCTTTGACATGCAGCCCAAAGATGGTCAGACAGCATCAGGATATATTCCTGTGTATGTGGATACAACTTACACTGATGGAAAATACGGTTGGTTGACAGTGTCAGCGCGTGAAGACTCACAAAGGGAGTCTGAGGTATCACAACCTTACGAGGATAGCATTTTGGGGAAAGAAGATGGCGTTTTCCGAGTCGCACTTCCGAATGGAGCATACGAAGTGATATGCTATTTCAGCGCAGATGAAGGAGATGAACCCGAACCCTTAGAGATAAATCTCATTGCGAATGACGAGAAGCCGATTCAGCGATTGCAAATTCCTGTCGGAAATGAGACGATTGAAAGGCGTTACAATATCACGATTACAGATGAACTTTTGACGCAGGTGATATATACCCGTGGAAAAGGGGAGTACAAGCGATGGGGTTGGAGCGGCTTCAGTATTCGATCATTGGCGAATTAAATTGCCATCTTCCTACAAGAATTGCGGAATAATGAGCCAACTATCAACAGTTGAAATAGTGGGAGTTGACTTTCTACTTTAAGATTCTGTATGTCAGATTCAACGCGACCTCGCCTTGATTTGCCCCCATGTCGTTGTTAGAGAGGTGCTATCCGGATTGACGGCAAGCGCACTGCCGATTGAAGCCCCATTCATCCCGATTAACATCCTTTTATTTTTTGATTCATCTTGGAAGTGGGTTTCACCTTCTCGTTCATCAAAATTCCAAAGTGCTAAAGTGTCCCTGTCACTTAAGAAATGGTCGGGTGGATCGAATGGCTCCTCGAACCACGGTAGGTCAGGTAAGTCATACCGGGCGATCCTCGAAAATCTTATAGCATCAATGTCGCCATGAAAGCGAGTAATTCGGACCGTTTCCTGCTCATACCGACCTACGAAGAAATCTTTAATTTTTCCGAGATCCTCCACGGACACTTGATCCATCACGCCAAATTTGTTTTTCCGTTTAATCCGATTGTTATATGCGAAACCAAATGTGCTGTCCTTGTAAATGATGGCGACATAGTTCCATTGGTTTCTCTCCATTGGCGCATAAAAAAACGAGACACCGTGGGCTGTTTCTCCTTCCAGATATGCTCCACCGTAGCAACATAGCTGACTCACATCGCTTTTACATTCCGAGTGGTTTGCGCTCAATCCGAAGTAAATTTGCTGACTGAGAATGATGTCGCTACCACCGTGATTTGTTGGTCCAGATTTCGGATAAAACCACATCTCAACAGTAAACTCACGGGTATTTTTGGAAAACAGATACCCGTGTTCTTCAAACGGGAGTATGGCATAATCATCAACACCATCCAGTGACAAAACGCCACCAGAAGGCTGGAAGGAAAAAACGGACACGACGAAGTTAAGAAACAAAACTACCATGAGTAGGAACTTAAAGTTGTTAACCATGAGAGAGCCCTCCTTAAAAATTCTCTGAATCCGCAATGAATAACTTTGTAGTGATTAGTGACACAATTTGGAGGCAAAAAGGGTGCATAAAATTATAAAAACACGGTGTTAGAAGTCACAATGCTTGGTCCTGTGCCAATGGTTTTCCCCAGGTAACCCTTGCTGCTAATTGGAAACTGAGCAGACCTTGATCATCAACAAAGTCAGATAAGATATGCGATAATTCAGTGTCAAATGCCCTAACATTTTCCGCTCCCATGTGTTCTTTGGACATGCTTTCTCTCGAATGAAAGGATTGAACATAGTCTGTAAGCGGTTGAGAGAAACGAATCGGTGTTGTGCGCTTATCTCCAATCAGGTGTAGATGCTTTCTATCCACGAGTTCTTGGATTAAGTCAATCTGCTCATGGTGTCTATTGGTGGAATATTTGTGGATGAGTGAAAGTTCTGCGTCGTGCCAAGGCGATTCAATCGGACGGTCTCCATCAATGATGACGAGGGACCCATCTGTCGTTAGCATTTCTTTGAATCTTGGAAAGACCGCACTCCATTCCATCCAGTGAATGCTGGCGCCAGCCGTCACCATATCGTAAGGCGGATACAACGGCACCTCCTCGACGCGTCCATTGATCCACCGAAGGTCTGGATGATTGCCGTTGATGAGCGATTTCCCTACTCGGATCATTTCCTGTGAGAAGTCAACTGCATCAACGCTGTCTACATGATCGACAAGGAACCGTGCTATCTTTCCGGGACCAGATCCAACATCCAGCACCTTCCCTCGCGATTTCCTCAGCACATTGAGAAGTATCTTATACATTTCCTCTGGATACGGAGGTCGGAGTTCGTATGCGTCTGCCAAACTACGGTTCTTGAACCGGGACGCGTAATCGTTCCAGTATTGTCTCGGTCTTATAGTTTTCACGTTTTACTCCCAACCCTTTTTGATTGAAAATCGAATGCCAGAGCATCTCCAACGGGGACATAACCGATTTTGGAATAGATGCTGTTAGACGTTGGATTCGCTAAATCGGTATATAGGCTACAAAATGAATAACGATCCGTGAGCATCTTTTGTGTTAACGACCAAACGCACGAAGTCGCATATCCCTTATTGCGGTGCTCAGGAGGCGTGTACACAGTGTTGATTGTTGTCCCGTTTCTCGTCGGACGTGCTTCTTTGGCGATACAAACTGGCGCACCGTCGTCCCAAATGTAAAGTTCTTGCCCTTTGATGGAGCGTTCAGCGTGGCTTTTAGCACTTTCAAGGTCGACGGGTTCTTTTATTTCCTCCGAAAAGTTGGCAATCCATTTCGCTATAAGTGGATGGTCATTCGGACGCGCCAGACGTAGCTTTCCCGGTGAAAGGGACACATCCGCGACCTTTCTTGCCTCAAATACACGCATTTGCATGGCGACTCTGGCTGATATGCCGAACGCCTCTTCAACCCAGCAGTCAGAAAAGGCTTGCGCTTCTACTGATGGTCCAACAACCCCCGGTGTTCGCGTATTAGTTCCGCGTAGACGGTCCACAAGGTGAGTTGTAGCAGCCAAGACATCTGTGTCAATTCTGCTTAAAATGATTCTTCTCGGTGGTGTCATTACTGCGACACCCACGACGCTCTCCTGTTCCAGAATACTCAGCAAAAGAGGCGATTTGGATCCGTAGTAGTGCGGACTCTCGGAGAGCCTATAAACGAGACCAATAGGCAAATTGTTTTCGCTCTCATGCCGTTCCAAGTAAGTGCCTGAAAGTGAACTGAGTTCGCTGGCATGGTTGTGGGATCGTATTTCGATCATCGTTTTCTATTTCCGTTGTATCGGAAAGGATTTCCGAAAGATCTCTCTGGATCCGCCTTCCGGTCCTAGAGGTGCCTCTGCAAAAGATTCAAAACCCATCTTCTTATAGAAGTGCCGCGCTGGCTGACCTTCCGGATTATCCTCGCCAAATGTTGTGACAAACAACTCAGCAGGCGGGTTAATCAAACCAAATACATGCTCTAAGAGAACCGTACCGATACCCCCGCGCCGCCATTGTTCAGCCACGGACAGCCAGCGGATATGGTATTCAGGCGGTCTGGAGGACAGAAACAAACCTCCCATCAATGGGGCTCCGGCTGACCTATCTTGTTCTCGAACACAATAGGCACTCTCCCGATCTATGTTTTTGTATAGTGCGCTATGAAAATCAGGCTGGTCAACCATCGGTCCGAAAAGGAACTCGACCTCCGATGCCAGTTCAAGCCAACTTGGAATATCAGCGCATGTAGCGATCTGAATCTTCATTGGAGTTTTCCCTTATTTTGAGGGTTTGTATGAATGAATAATGGTATATGCGTGATCGTCGCGTCCTAAAGCGATTTAGATGGCTCTACTGGGTGCTGGTCCGTCAGACACCGTCTCACAATTACGATTCCAGTCATATCGCCTTCCAGTTCGCGATGAATTTGGAAACCGGTATCAAGGAACATGTCAAGCCGTCCATGGAAGTTTGCGTAACTGTCAGTGGCATGGCGATCTGGGTATGCCTCCACAATCTGTAGAGATCGCTTGGCGAGCAGGTCGCACGCTGCCTCAAGTAGAAGGTTCGAGAGCCCTGTTCCTCGGAAACGTTTGGTTATGATGAAGCACACAATGGAACCAACGGATTCATCATCAGAACTCGCCAGAACGTCCATGGTCGCCAAATGAGAAAGGGAACGCTTTTCGGCTGCATGGCACCATCCAATCGGATGATTGTCCAGATAAGCAAGAATACCAGTCGTTTCACCGCGTTGGATGAGTTCGGATTGCCACTCACGGTTTGCTGCTGCAGTTCTCGAAGACCAATCCTCGCCATTAGCACCGACCCAATGGAAGTAACAGCAGTAGCAGGAAGACCCTTCAGGATTATCGGCGAACGCGTCCCCGTCGAAGTGGTCAAAGAAGTCGTTGGCACGGTCTGGTGTAAGCTCGTGGAGTTCAAGGCTCGCCAAGTCTATCGCATTTGGCATCTCTTCTGTTCCTTCCCAAAGTCAAATGGTATCTATATTGTTCTTTGTCCACATCGTGATCTAACACAGCAACCCGGGAAGATCTCTTATCGAGTTTGCTCGGACTAAAGGAGATGTGCAAGACCATTCCACTTCTCGATCTTGATACCACGCTGCCTGAATCGTCCGCATCCCGACAGATGCCGCACCCTGCAGCTCATCGTAACCGCCATCCCCGACAAAGTACGCTTCAGAAGGTTGAACACACATGCGTGAACAAGCCAGCTCGAATATTTCCCTATCGGGCTTCATTACGCCGACACTACAGGAAAACACAACTGGGTCCACGAGATCTTGGAGCGGACAGAATCGCCAAGCGAGGACCTCTTCTGGTAAAGCATTACTGATAATTCCAACTTTTAGCCCACGCGTTCGGACTGCGCGCAACATTTCAAATATCTGAGGTTCGACGCAGCTCAAGACTTTTGATTTCCATGCCTCGTGCTCTTGGGCAGCCATGACGATGTCATTTTTCGTCAGTGGTGATTTGACCGCTGTGCACAAATGGGTGAATCCCGCCAGACAATTAGAGAATTTTCCTGTCATCGCGGCAATCTCGTTTTCGGACCACCAAAGCGAGACTCGCTCTTCAGTCGTGCCCAGTCGTTCATGAAACGGAGCCCTTACTTGGAAATCTTTTCGCGTTTTTTCGGTTATGAGTGTTTCAAACAAATCAAAAAAGACTGCTTTCAAATCAGTGCTCCGTTAGATTGTTAATTTTTCGCATATTATGGTAAAACTTACAAATAACTCTCACTGCGAGGCAATCTCAATAGGTGCGAAAACCGACAACCCCACTGGCGAGGTTTCTAATCTCGCCTCTTTAAAGTGTCTCATTAATTCTAAAATCTACCATATATAAAAACATACCGCTGGCGCGATCGTCGTGCGGCATTTGAGGCATCATTTTTCCAATACATCGAGACAGGATTTCATACGATGATCGTGATCGGCAAACTGTTTTAGCCACTCAACGACCGTTTTGCCGTCTCCGAGTCTGGCTTGTAAATCCGCGCCATGTTCTACGAGGTATTGCGTCGTTTCTACATGTCCATGACCTGCTGCGCAGTACAGCGGAAAATGTCCATGGTCTGATGTTACATTGACATCTGCACCACTACCGACCAACTGTTCTACAATTTCCAGATCACCGTTTCGAGTCGCATGGTGCAAGGCTGTATCGCCACGGGCGTAACGCTCCTGCACTAACTTTGGGGTGTCCCGGAGCATTGCGTTGACTCGCTGCACATTGGCTAAGAAAACGGCGTATATAAACTGGCGCGCGGCTTCGCTCGAGTAATGAGTAGTGATACGACTTCCTTATTGTCTGGCACTTCTCCAGCATAGTGAATCGCATAACCATCGTGAGCTGCTAAATCGGCACCACAGTCTATTAGGTATTTAACAACATCATAATGCCGTCTTAATCCGGCATGAAATATAGGACGCCATTCATATTTGTCGTCTTGATTGACCAGACGAGGATCCTGTTCAACGATTTTCTTTACGGCATCGAGATCCCCGTTGGCTGCTGCATCATGAATCGAAACGAGTGTCATATCTATTCTCCAAGTGTTAGGTTAATTGTGTTTCCAAGAATAAACGTGAGGTGTCTATCTTTTGCCCGATCTATCGAAATCGCGCGAATTGACTCACGGTATCCATAACGCGTCAATCTTTCGCATGATTGACGCTACTTTTTCCTGTTGGTTGTGTTCGAGAACATAGAGTAAATCCGGAAATGGGGCGGTACGGCGGTAAAAAGCGCAGCGAGAATGCCAGCCATCGTCAATAACGCCATCATAGTATGCACTCAGATCGCCAACATCTTCTGCGGGGTCACCAACCGTGCAAGATCGCCAATCGATAATTCCAGTGACGGTTTCCCTATCGACATCAACTAAAATGTTGTGTGAATAAAAGTCTTGATGAATAACCACAGGGGTGAAGGAAAAGATAGACGGATTGGTCATCACCTGCTCGAAATAGGTGGTAAGTTCCTCTTGCTGTCGGTGAGTCAGTAGCGAGAAGATGTTGGTTCGTATTTTTTCCCACATCTTGGTTATCCCTTCCTGCCATGCGTGTGAGGTCGTACAAACATCGGTCTCAAATAAGTCTTGCACACGATCTATAGAAAAGCGATGCAGTGCGGTGAGAAAAGTTCCTAACGGCGGTTGCCACCACGATGCCGATTGTACGTGCGGTGGACACTGATTCAGTGGCGTTCCATCAATGAAGGTATATCCGCCAAACACAAACGGATAATGTTGTGTGGGTTGCCCCTGGTAGAGGTACTGGGGAATGGACAACGGGACGGTAGGGGCAAGTTCGGGCAGTAAACGCATCTCACGTACCAAGTCATGCGCTGCGACCTGATGTTTAGGGAAGCGAAAAACTATCTGCTGGTTGACAAGAAACGTCCGATTCGCCCAACCTTCATGGAGCCGCTCCCATGTTTCAATTGGCAACTGCGGGAAGTTTTCAGTAACCGCTGCGTGGTAGTTTTTCTCAGTCAGTTCGAGCATATTCCTCCATTATCAGTGCCAAGTCAATAACTTTTCCTTTACCACACATACAAATGGGGTTCTCTTTCCCGAATTAACGCCTTCACCTGCGTCGATTCGATTTGCAGTGCCACTTCTTCGCTGCCCATGTAATTGCGCCATTCTGTATCGGGAAGTAAATCCATTTTGTAAAGGATTTCCCGAATTGATTGACAGATGGTGTAGATGATCTCGCTGCGCGTTTCATCATTGTTTGCGGATTCGAGTTTCTTGAGAGACGGTTCTATCATGTCTATCCATTTCGGGAGGCTTTGTGCCTGCCAGTGTAGCCATTTCCAGTATACTGGAAAGCGTTTATTGAGCAGACACAGAAGTCGTAGCGTGCCTTCGACAAAAGTACCCTGACCGATGAGCAAACCTATACTGTCACCGCGTTTCGCCAGACGGTAGCACGAATTGTAGTCGCCATTGTGCCAAAGTCCCCATAAATCACTCGCGATCTTCCACTTCCAGATATCTGCCGGGTAGTATGTCTTTTGGAAAGCGGAGATGCGTTCGCTAAGGGCATTAGAAGGGTCGTAGAGAACAAAACCAGACGACGCATAGCAGAGGTCGTTGTCATCAGCGGCAGCCCATTCCTCGATCGTCACCGGTGGATGCGCAGATTCGTGGAAATCACGATAGACTGCATCGATGGTGCTGATTCGTATTGTCTTCGGTTGCAATGTGGCTGTCTCAATTCCTAAAAACGTATCTGGAATAGCCGCCTCCAGTGCCTGAGAAATGGAAGAGCCATACGCTGCAATATCCTGTTCCGACAGCAGAAGTTGACACTTGCTGGGTCCCCAGTCATGATCGCGGGACAGTTCGTCATCGGCACCCAGAACGTCAGATCCTAATCCGATGACTCCAGCACTGAGGCGGGGAAGGACCTCCGGGAAGCGTTCTTTTAAGACAGGTAGAAAGACTTCATGAAATAAAACTTTACAGTATACGTGTCCTTTCAGCGGTAATACATAGTTTTCAGGATTGAATTGTGAAAAGTCTTGTGCCTTCATCAGCCACCCCTTAGATAATGCGACGATTTTATTCAACCGAGCGCATTCACCACAGCGTCACCGACCTGTGAGGTCGTGGATTGACCCCCAAGATCCGATGGGAGGGTCTTGCCGTCCTCGACCACCTTTAGGACAGCGGTATCTATCGTTTCTGCTGCTTCCGCCTCACCCATAAAACGCAACATCATCGAACCAGAGATGATTGCCGCCAGCGGATTCGATATGCCCATCCCCATGATGTCGGGGGCACTCCCGTGAACAGGCTCGAACATCGACGGGAATCGACGTTGCGGGTCAATATTGCCACTCGGTGCCAACCCCATACTTCCGGTGATAATCGCGCCGATGTCCGTGAGGATATCCCCAAACAGGTTGCTGGCGACGACGACATCAAAGTCCTCAGGTCTCCGCACGAAATCCATACACGCTGCGTCCACGAGCAACGATTCCGTCTCTATATCCGGATACTTTGCAGCCACCCGATCAAAGGCTGTATCCCATACAATCATGCCGTAGCCTTGGGCATTCGACTTGGTGATTGAAGTGACTTTGCGTTTTTTATCTCGTGCCCGAGCTTGCTCAAAGGCATAAGTGATAATCCGCTCGCAGCCATGGCGCGTAAATATGCCAACCTGCACGCCGATCTCTTCGGGGAACCCTTGGTACTGAAACCCACCGACGTTGGCATACTCCCCTTCTGTGTTCTCTCTTATGACGACGAGATCAATTTCCCAAGCCTCCTTGTCCTTGAGCGGCGTGTTGATGCCCGGATAGAGGACACTCGGTCGTTCACAGACGTACTGATCGAATCTACGTCGGATAGGCAGCAAAAGTCCATTGAGCGTAACGTGGTCTTGGATATCAGGGTGTCCGACTGCGCCAAGGTAAATCTGGTCAAACGCTGCCAAGGTATCAAGCGCATCTGCTGGCATCATCTGTCCATGCTTGAAATAGTAGTCTGAACCCCACGGGAACTCCACAAAGTCCCATTTGATGTCATATCTATCGGCGATAGCGTTGAGGACCTTGAGACTCTCCTCCATTACTTCAATCCCAATCCCGTCTCCTCGAATTACCGCAATCTTGTATTCAGCCATATTTTTCCTTCTGAATTCGTTATTTAAACAGTATTTTAACCGAATTCCCTCCATTATTCAACGCATAAAACGCTTACCTCCGGGGGCATTTATGGTAAACCAGAAAAATAAGCAGACAGTCTCCGATCCCCAGGTAGGCGAGGTTTCTAACCTCGCCGGTGCAGAGTGTACAGTTAATTCTAAAGTTTACCATAATTTTCCATATTTCCTCTATCTGTGTGGATATTTTTCCGCTGTAGGAACGAGTGTTTTTGCTTGGGGGTTTTGATAGGGTATTTCCTCAATTTCTTCATGCTCGCGATATTGTGCCAAAACCTTAACATCTATGAACGAAAACCAAGATCGGAACCGAAAACTAATACCATTTCTAAAAGTTTATATTGCATTTAACCGCGACGTTCATCCGGACCCCGGTAGGTGCGGTTTCCTAACCGCACCATAGGTGTCAATTTAGTAGGAATAAGTATGTTTTTGGTGTAAAACAGAAATACCTCTTGTATAATGTA
>JAGWBV010000101.1:0-17262 GCA_021295715.1 Candidatus Poribacteria bacterium
CATGATATGCCTATCGGCACGAGCGAGGACGGTGTTAATTCCGTTCTCCTCAGCTTGCCGAAGGTCTGCCATAATTTGATGCGTCGTATAGTAATCCTCCATGGCTTTCGATGCCTCTGGAGAGTGATGTGAAATGCCACTATACGGATTACCGCCGATAATGAGTCGTGTGATACGATGGGATGCGATAGAAATTGTCGGTATTTTCATCGTTTATTTTACGTAGTCCTGTTTTTCTTTAGAAACTCGGAGATTCCGGGAACCTGCACTGGCGTTCAATTCTTTTTTTGTAAGGGTTTTATAAATTACACCATCCGGACGTGTATAAAGCGTAAGTTCGTAGGCATCGCTTGTTGGAACAGATGCTCCTGTTATGCTGTGGAAGCCGTTAGTTTGCAGTCTGGAACCGGTTCGGTGATATTCTCGCGGGAACAATTCCAATACGGGCATTTGCCAGATATAGATTTTTGAACCTGTTCCGTCATCAATTACGCCATGCGGTGTTCCCCATTCTTGAATTACCTTTGAGATATGCTTCTCCTTCCAATCCGATTCATGTATGCGGTTTTGATACTTTCTTGTGTCGGTTTTATGAATTACGCCATTTGA
Source organism: Candidatus Poribacteria bacterium (assembly GCA_021295715.1). Lineage (NCBI taxonomy): Bacteria > Candidatus Poribacteria > Candidatus Poribacteria bacterium. The sequence continues at coordinate 610 of JAGWBV010000101.1, forward strand.
ACGTGTATGGAAGATAAATTCATAGACGGTGTTATCTGATGCGAGCGTCTGCCATGTGTAAATTTTTGGATTTACCTCTCCACCGGTTATTTCATGGGGTGATCCCCATTTCTGAATAGCTTGTGAAATGTGCGTTCCTTTCCATAATTTCAAGGTTTGCCGTATCTCTTTTTCCGGTGATGGTTCGGATGTGTTCATGAAATATGTTGATGCCGAACACCCTGCAAACAAGAGGACTGCGATAAATGGGAAATATAAAGCGAATGCAAATCTGTTCATTTTCAATCCCCACCTTTGATCTCACCCCATGTGGTTGTGAGCAACTGCGGCTGTGGCGAGACAGGTAAAGCCGATGGATCAAACCAATCGCCTACATAATTGCTTCCATCGTGCGTAAGTTGCGTGGTGCCACGCGTCACGACATTGATTTTGAAAATCTGAGATTTATTTTGAAATGTCCGGGAAAAGACAAGTTCATCACCAGATGGTGCCCAAGCGACCACTTTTCCTCCCATGAGGAAAATCCCATCAACCATCCGTTGAAGTCCACTCCCATCGCGATTGGCGATATATATCGACTGCTGCGGCGGTTCTCGTCTATACAAGGGAAAAGCAATTTTGTTGTGAACAGGCGACCACGCCGGCTGCCACCTTCGCGCGTTATCATCCGGCAGAAGGGTCTCTTGTTTGCGGGTTTTTAGGTTGATAAATCGGATTTGGCGGCTCGCCCAATGAACCTCTCCATGGACAACATACGCGATTTCTGTTCCATTCGGGGACCAAACTGGCTGTCCACCATCCGCTTTTTCCATTTCAACAAGTCGGTTTACCGATGTTCCATCTGCCCTGGCAGTATAGATGCTAAAAAATTTAGTATTTTCGTCAAGTTGAGAATAAGCAATTTTTTTTCCATCAGGGGACCAGGCCGGGTGGTCTCTGTATGCGGGTGCCGTTCGAAACAGGGGTCGCTCACCGCCACCATCAGCTCGCATAATATAGAGATCACGCTCCCCACCTCGGTCAGAAACAAAGAGTATCGCCTCTCCCAGTGGTGAGCAGACCGGATTGACATCGCGGGAGCGGTGGTTGGTTAATCTCGCCTGTTGACTGCCATCGGGATTCATCATATAAATTTCCGAATTGCCATCCCGATTGGACGAAAAAATTATTTTTTCACTTGTGAGCGGTTTCGCAGAGACGGAACACATCAGTCCTAAACTTAAGCAATAGCAGAAGAAAACACGTAGCATTTTCATGGAAAATCTCCCTCACCGTTATGCGTGGGTTGTTCCAAATCTAAAATATCTGATTTATGCTTCAAATGCGCTGGGGCTGTACGCTCTACCAGTAAATACTCGCAATAGGTTATCAGGACGGTTTGCCACACAAACCTTTCAGTTATCGGCTATCGGTAAAAGAGGGTGTTTCCCTTGTTAAACGAAAACCTCTTAGCCGACCACCGACAACTGACAATCAACAACTATACTATAAACAGAGAAGTAGCAATTTCTATGCCAATTTATAGTAATGTGTGGGCAGGCACAAGACCTGCCCCTACAATCGTTTTTCCAAATGGAATTACCGAAATATTTTATTAAAACGCATGAAACCTTGCCAGCGGCGGTGGGGTTCGTTCGGGGTTAGAAACCTCGACAGCGGCGGAGGGGGTTCACTCATTGAACAACTGTTTACATACTTTCGGATTTTACGATAAAACGATGGAAAAAACAGGACATATTACGGATTTAGGGAGTATGGCGTGTGCGCCTGCTGCACGAAACGGGGCAAACAGGCAGATACATGCACGGATTTGTGCAGATACGGGGATAGGAAAAAGAAGCAGTATGGGACAGCACGGCGGCTGTCCCACGATTAAAAACTATCGGATGGCGATCGGATTGCCGGGAGAACCCGTCGCACCTTTGAGACGTAGCGGTGCGAAACTGAAGGCGAATTCGTAAACCTTCGCTGCTGCTAACTCCTCCGTGATTATGTTCTCAAGGTTGTAGATACCGTGCTTGACAATAAACAGTTGATGCACTGGAAATGCGAGAGTTTCATCGGGATTCGGGACAACTTCAATTCCCCAATTATCGGCACACAACATCACAATTTTCTGATCGACGAGGTATTGTCCCGCCTCCATGCCGATGCCGGGTTCTGTGGTCCCGTAGCGATCGTTGTCTGTCATCCAAAATTTACCCCAACCGGTGTGGATGATAACGACATCGCCGGGCGTAATCTGGACATCCTGTTTTTTCAAGGCGCCCTCCAGATCAGCACGCGTAATTTCATAACTGTCACCGAGGCACTCAACGCCTTTATAACCCGCGACATCAATGAGGACACCGCGCGTTACGATGGGTCCCACATTCTCAACACCGAGTTCCGTGAGTCCTTCGGCTTTCGCGAAATCGCGCTGGTGCAATCCGTTGTAGTAGAGGTCACCGATACCGATGTGCCCGAGTCCGTCGAATTGCGTGCCGACTTGACCGATCTCGCCACTAAAAATTTCCTCAAACCACGTTGTTTTGTTCTCACCGAGTGGACCCGACATCGCTGGAATCCGCAGGCTATAATGCCGCGTTCCGAAGACAGGGATCCCGCTTTCGTAGACTCTACCGAGTTGAAAAACTTCACCGTTCTTAATCAAATTTGCGGCTTCCAACACTTTCTCCGGGGTTAATCGGTTTACAGCACCCCGCCGATCATCTGCCCCCCATTCGGAGGGAAACCACGATTCTTGCGTGAGGGTAACGGTTGCTGTGAGGGCAAGTATACCGAAGACAAGCCCAAATAGAATAAAACGCTGGTATTTTTTCGACTTTTTGAACATAATTACCTCCTGGAATAATCGTCAACCGTCAGGGCGGATTTTTCCAAAAAATCCTTTCAGCTGTCAGTCGCAAGAGGTTAATACCAAACAAAATCCTCTTAACTGATTACCGAATCACTGATTACTGACAGTCATTAACGAACAGATACAGACCCTGTACCTACAGATGACAAGGGGTTCTATGGACCTTACTTCAATTGCCTTAATTTTGCTGTCAGCATTTTGCCATGCCTTATGGAATTTCTATAGTAAATCGAGTAGAGATACACGAATTCTCTTTTTTTGGTGCGGATTTTACACCGTAGCCATAGCGTTCATTGCCTTTGGTATCAAACATCCGGTAGTTCCGAAACCGGTATGGGGATATATTGCTGGCTCTGCCTTTGTTCACCTGTTATACAAGCTGTCTTTGACGCACGCTTATACCGTTGGTGAGATTTCATTCGTCTATCCGATTGCGCGCGCCGCACCAGCTTTCCTACCGCTCTTCGCCTTTCTTTTCCTAAAGGAACGAATTTCCGTGCAAGGTCTGATAGGTATCTTATGTGTGATGATCTCCATAGTGGTCTATCAACAACGCGAAAAGCACATCCAATTCAAAACATTCTTTCGCTACCTTCGCAAACCGGATTCCCTCTGGGCTTTTGCGACCCTGGCGAGTGTCATTGGGTACTCACTGATAGACAAACAAGGGATGTCTGAATTTCACCGCTATTCGGCGGATACCCCTTTATGGCGAGCCGTGATCTACTATTTAATGGAGAACAGTATCTCACAAGTATTTTACGGGTTGTCCTGTCTTGCTCGGTTTCCACACCAACAGATTGTCCGGATTGGACGCACGGAATGGAAGCGGGCATTCGCTATTGTCGGGCTCTCGTTGGTATCCTATTCACTTATCCTCTACACCCTGATGACAGAAAAGGTCAGCTACGTGACCGCTGTTCGTCAGTGTTCTGTCATTTTCGTTGTTCTGCTGGGTGGATATGCCTTGAAAGAAACCTATACAAAACGTCGCTTGATCGCGGCTGTTGTAATGATACTCGGTATCTTTTTGATCGCCAATTTTTAATTATACCTTGCGGTTAAACGACGTGCGTTAAGAGTTTATCGTGCGTTCCTCAAATCCGCCTGCGCCGGTGTTGCAGGCTACGTTTTTCGGAGCGAAGCGGCGCGCAGAACGAAAGTCTAATCATTAAAAAACTTCAACCGAAGGAGACACCCAATTTGACGCTCCGTTCAGGGTGATTGTCCATCTCTATGTAGGCTTCGACTGACTCTTCAAACGGCACGACTGGATCAACGACCCCTTCACAGTCAAATCGTCCTGCAGCAAGCCACTTCCAACAGGTATCAATAATACGCTTGAAATTCCAACGCGGATGATCGCGGTTCGGATCACTGTTGGCGCGTGCGAAGATGATGTTCGGAATATTGACGTGTGCGACAGCACCGAGATCAAGTCCACCTGTACACGCTTTTGCGCGTCCAGCGTAGACGATTGTTCCCTCAAAAGTGACGCTGCGGAGGGCATCATCGAGTGCTTCGTAGATTGCACTGGTTTCTACAGCCACATCAACGCCAAGCCCGCCAGTCGCTTCTTTGAGCACCTCACCGACATTGCAGGCAGTCGGGTCAATAACAAGTTCTGCCCCTGTCTTTTCAGCGACTTTCCGCCGTCTTTCAATCGGATCTACGGCAGCAACAAAGTCAGCACCTGCGATTCTCGCCATCTGGACGGTCATCAATCCAATTGCACCAAGCCCAAAGACCGCAACGCGCTCACCAACGCGAACTTTTCCATCACGAATCGCGGACATCGCAAAATGCGCTGGATCGTAGCAAACTGCCTGTTTCCACGTCATCTGATCGGGCATCTTGAGAAGCCGGTTTGCGCCCCATGTGTGTGTCTCCTTGAGGTGTCCGTGGCTGGCGACGCGTTCTCCAATCTCGAACCCTTCAACGTTGTCCCCGATCTCAATTATTTTTCCGACACACATATTCCCAAGTGTCAGTGGAAAATTTGCGTTGTTGTATCCGTAGTACGCCGTCAGTTCGGTACCGCGTTTGGGTGCACCAAAATCGACTTGAACCCGGACACTGTCCTCTGGAACAGGTCCGTCCTCATATTCTCTCAAAACGGGTTGCCGAGGCGCGACGGCTACTAATTCCCTTGGCATCTTTTTCTCCTTCAAAAATATAAGTGAAACCCAACATTAAGTTGGATTGTTGGGTTTCGCTGTATCCGTTTTCATGAAAGATTCATTGAAAAACAATGTTTCCATTGAGACTTGATAGATCTCGGTCTTCACCGCTCACCCCAACCTACGGGACTACCTTACTGGTGAACGGAGAACCCACGGAGTGTGCCTACTACTTTAATGCGGGATACCCAATTGATGCATCCGACGGTGAATTGCCTCTCGCGCCTCTTGGAACGGACGAGAGAGGAATTCCAAATGGTCATCCTCGCCGTGATGGTGTGTCACAGTTCCGTGTTCATGGTGGCGCGCTGTATGTTGGATATAGGATAACCCACCCTCAATCAAGGTCAACATATAGTTCGCTGTCTCTGGATCAAACATCCACCACTCACCACCGACTGCTATGTAGACAGGGGAGGTATGGGCGATGATGCCGCGTCCCCATCCATCGTGGTGCGGAACGGCTTGTGCGTAGTTCGGTCCACCGCATCGCGCAGCAATCCACGAGTGTTTGTCCACTTTCAGATTCGCCTTCAGGCGTAGATGCGCTTTGCCGTCTTTGTCCTCAGTCGAAGCGACGACGTGTCCCGCCTGAATAATCTGCAAGGTGTGGATAGGGAAGATGGAATCTGCGGAGGCTTCAACTTCAACAGTGCCACCGTTACCGGGCAGATTAATCGTGCTACCGATCGGCTGTCCATCGACGGTAAGACGGATCATGGGACCGCCACTGAGGAAGGTGTTTCCAGCACTCATGTATTTGCACCAGTTATCGTAATTGAATTCCTCATTGTCGGGAATGTGGACGTAGGTGCGATAAACGCCTACCGGGACATCACTACTCATCTTATCTGTCCCACCAACGAGCGGCAATTTATAGCCACAGTTGAGATAACGGTAGTATTCGAGGTGTCCATACATCGCATTGGTGAGGTACTCGACAGCATCTACGCGCCCGGTGGCGATGAGTGTTGCTGGTTCACAATTCGGGTTTGGAATGTGTGGCAATACAACGGTACCGCCCTGTGCGTGGCATGCATCTGCCCAATGAGAAAGCGTGACCTCCATATTTCCACCGAGTTCGGCTTCCCCAGGACCATCCGAACACCACGGTGCGACCTGCTCTTTTAAACCGAGGAGCGTGAGATGCCCGAGGAGGTGTTGGCGATTCTCCTGCGTCGCATAGACAATGCTCCGTCCATCAGCAGACGTTGTGGGTCTCCCGATGAACTCCTCTGTATTCGTAAAGAGATGCCCCCACTGCGAAAGGAGAAGGTTGACAACACCGAGGTCCTCGCCTTGTGCTTCGGTATGTGCCCCCTGCGTAGAAAGGAAATGAACATGCGTATCGCCGCTGAAATAGCGTTCGGCGTTCATATTGCACCACCGTTTTAAGCGCAGCGTCAACTCGCGTTGTCCGGGTTTTATGTTGACGGTGGTTCGCAGCGGTGTGTATTCAAAGCCGCGAGCAACATCAACGATAACTTCTCCGCGCGGTAACCATCCCTGACAGGTGCCGTCAATATAGGCGTAACTAATCTGTCCGAGTCGCACATCACCCCCGACATCGACGTGCCATGTCCCCATGTTGGAATTGACGTGTGCATGGTGTCCGTGCGGTGCATACGGCACACCGTGCGGGGAACGGAAATGGACACGACACGGCACGGGTCTGTTCGTATCCTCGTCAATCACGGTGGTATGCACCCAGTTCCTGCCGGAGTCGATGACTTCTACCTTCACCCGTTCGTTGGGTTGAACGACCCCTTTTTCTTCAACTTCGCCCCAATTGACAGTGCCGAGCGTCTCACCTTGGTTTTTGACTTCAACGCTTGCGGAGGGAGTCGCGGATACTTCAACATACGCCGGACTGCTTTTGTTGTTTTGGGATTCACCCCACCCCTTGAAATCGTCATCAATAAAGGCATCGGGCGCGTTTTCTGGCAACGGATACGGATAGGTTGCAACGCCACGGTCAACATTAACTTCCATATCAAAAGGTTTGTCGGCATCCTGAGATTGAGGAAGCGTGATTTTGACTTCGCGGCGCGGACGGCGCGGGATCGGGTTCTCGTCAAGATAACCGAGCGTAATTGCTGCAACAATAAAACGCCGTTCTTGCGGTTGGATTTCAATTGATGCGATTTCAACGCCATCTCTGGGATTCTTCCATATCCACAAATAGTAGTCGCGCGGCGTCCCTTGGCTCACTTCTGTTTGTCGGTTGCCAGCGGATCCCCAAGGTCCCTCGTGTCGTGGCGACAAACTTTCCTGTCGGTCCGGTATAGCAAGGAACGTCTGTTGCCCCCACCCCTGTGGCACACTGCCGATCTCAAAGCGTTCTCGAATTGGGATACTCACCGTTTCACCATCAGTGTAACGGAAAACATAATTGGCAATAAGTCTGCCGATCGGTTCGCCTTCAGGAATGCGTGACTCCAGCAGACGATGCACAAAGATAACACACTTCGGATTCGCACCGACTGGAACTTGGATGGGGTCGGTGTTAACACCTTCGCCGAATCCCAGAAAACATTTTTCACCTTCAGAGATATTGAACGGAAGCCCGTGAAATGTTTGCTGTCCCACTGTTGGCACTGTGTTAGCACCGATTATTTCTGCGTCAACATTACATAATTTGGAAAGAGAAATGGGCTGATAGTCTTGCATTTTTTAAATTTTCCTTGCGGAGAAACAACGGGCGTTTGAACTTTGACGTGTGTTGCTCATATCTGAAGAAACACCCAAGCAAAAACCCCTCCACTTCGTTACGGGCTACGGGTTTTGATGCTATCTTAAAAAGTAAAGGGCGTGAGACAACCGACAACTGAAAACTACTATAGCGGAAAATCAATTGACTGTCCCTGTTCAGAGGAGATATAGAACGCTTGCATCAACTCTGTGAGGTTCCGTCCATCTTGGATGGTAATCGTCATTGGTTCATCGCGAAGAATCGCGTTAATCCACTGTTGGATCGGTTCAGGTGGTGCCGCGGGTGCGTTGGCGATGTATTCTGCCTTCTCCTCATCAGAAAGCTTACGGGTTTCAAAATGCATCTCGCCGTGTCCTGCGGCAAACGAACCTTCCGTGCCGTAGATTTCCAGCAGATTCGGACCGGAACGGTGCGTCCACGCAACATCAATCACACCGAGTGCTTTGTTTGCGAACTCAACGACTGAAACACTGTTGTCATCAATCGGAAAATTGCCAGTGAAGTTGTTAATCTTAGCGATAGCACTCTTCGGTTCCCCCATCAACCACCGGATAACATCAACACGGTGACACCCTAAGTCAAAGAGGGCACCGCCGCCTGCGCGTTCTGGATCTGCAAACCACGCGCTCGTTCCGCTAAACCAACTATCCAGTGCGGCGGAATGCGCAATCCGTCCCCTACCGAACGTTATATCACCAATCAGTCCGTCATCAATCGCCTTTTTCGCAAACAGGATTTCAGGGTTCGCCCGCGAAGGCAACGAAATCATGAACTTCACACCCGCTTTCTCGACGGCTTCGATAATCGGATCGCACTCTGCGACGGTAATTGCGAGTGCTTTCTCTGTAAAGATATGTTTTCCGGCTTCAGCGGCGGCAATCATCACACGCGGATGGTCGGACGTAATCGCGTCAACGGCGACTGCATCTACGTCGTCACGGCTGAGGACTTCATCAAGGTCGGTGTAGAACGGGACTTCGTATTGTTCTGCTGCTGCTCTTCCACCGTATTCCTCTTCGTCCCAGACGGCAACGAGTTCGGTTTCAGGGTTTTCGTTAATTTTTCGGGCATAACCACCGGCGTGGACATGCGCCATACTAATCTTTGCGACTCTAATCATTTTTTTAATTTTCCTTGCGGTTCGATCAGAGCGGATTTAGAATTTGAAGTGCCATTCCGTAGATCCGCCCTCCATTTCATTACGGGCTATGTTTCGTTTTTCTAATAGGACTTACGCAATCCCGTGATTTTGCTTAACTATCAATCCGGGTATCTCTAAAAAATGTGGAAGATGCGTCAATAGTTAAAGCCCTAAAAACAGTTAACTTCTTGATTTATATGATTCTTCCAACCGAAGAGCGGGTTGCGAGATGGTTCCAACCACGAAGCACCAATTTGACATTGGTGTGGCGGTTTTCGGATTCGATTTCATCATCGCCGGCAAGCATTTGAACGAGAACACTCTTTCGCGTTTGGTTTGAGCGGTTCGGCATCGAGCCGTGTAAGGTAAAGTAACTAAAGAAAAGCACGTCTCCTGGTTCCGCTTCTAATATGGTTGCATTCTCAATCGGATATTGCTCGGTTACCTCAGCATTCGCACCGCTCCCCATCATGCCATCGGTGCGCCCCAATTCCTTGTGAGAACCCGGATAGACGCGGACACACCCCATTTCATCAGTGGCTTCTGAGACGTAGATCATAGCAGCCATCATGGTGTCTTTGACGGAGGGGAAGTACTGCCAATCTTGGTGCATCGGGAAAGGAGCCCCTTGTTCCGGTGGTTTGCAAAAGAGTTTGGAATGGTGGAGCATAATATTCGGTCCGAGGATGGCTTCGGTCACATCAAGAAACTTCTCTTGCAAGAATGCCTGCATCCAGACCCCAGAGAAACTTTGAATATTGTGGGTATGGATGATCACAGATTCACCACCATCAAGCGCATCCATCAATCTGCCACCCCAGCGTGCATTGACGTTCTCATCACTTTTGAGGAGTTGATCGACGACCCGATCGAAGTCGTTTTCCATCGCAGTGATTTCTTCAGACGAATAGACACCTTTGGCGAAGTAGTATCCGTTTTCGTGAAAGAATTTTCCGATATCTGACATTATGTTTTTGTAACCTCCAGATTTTTAATTTTACCTTGCGGCGTAGAAAAGTGATATGAAAATTGAAGGTTTTCACTTAAGAGTCGCCTGCGTGTTTTTGCAAACGCTTACGGACGGGCGAGCATCTGCCACTTCGTTGCAGATGCTCGCCCGTCCGAAAAAATCCAATGCGAAGAAAGTATTTCTGCGTATTGTTGCAGGCTACTCATTATAGGTTGTCCTGCAGGTTTCCTCTATAGGGAACCTACGCCTACGCGAAAAGCCCATTCAACCAACTTAAGGTTGGACCTTCTATGCTATCATTTTCTGTAACTTCCTTTTGCAACCTGCTAAATGTGTTGAAGACAGCGAATTGGCCGTTGTCCAAGATTCCGACGCGATTTTCGACGTGCAAGTCAGAACCACACAATCGACGGACATCCTCAAGACGATTGGTAGCAATTACGACAGTTTTGTCCATCGCTTGGAGTTCATTGAGAAGCTCAGTCATCTCGACCTGTCCACCCGGATCAAGCGGTGCAAGGGGCTCATCAAGCAACCATAAATACGGTTCGTGCAGAAAGGTTTTGGCGAATAAAAGTCGATGTCGTTCCCCTGTTGATAGAATACCAATTTTGACCGCACGGAGGTGCTGAATGTCCATTAATTCAAGCACTGCATCGATTGCTCCCACGCGCTCCCGCTTCTCTAATTTGTATGCAGCGGCGAAAAAATTGAGGTAATTTACGACAGACAATTCAGGATACCCTTCAAAGGCGACGGGGATATACCCGATGCTTGGACGCACCTGTTTCAGGTTCTCAAATGCATTAACGCCATCAATAGAGACAGTCCCCGATGTCGGTTCGACTAAGGTCGCCAATATATTAAGTAAGAGCGTTTTACCTGAACCATTCTTACCGAGTAGGACGAGGCACTCTCCGGCTGCCACCTGAAACGTGAGTTCCGTCAAAATGGGTTTTTTGTCAAAGGATTTGGACAGATTTTGGACATCCAACACTTCCTCTCTCCCATGATTCGCTCTCATTCTTGGAAGAAAGACCGGAAGATTGGAAGGATGGGATCCTTATCCTTCCCCCCTTTCATCCATCCATCCCAATGCCTTTCATCCTTCAATATATGTTTTGTGTGTAAGTCCAGTTCCATTAACTCAGATCGACCTTGACGGGTGTGCCGAGTTCAGCGGATTGCCATGCGGCTTCGGTCAATTGGATGACCCGCAAACCATTCTCAACACCGATCGGGTTCTCTGTGCGTTCACCCCGGATGAGTTCAATAAAGGCGACATCTTTGTTAGCTTGTTCTGGCATTTCAGATGTATCAACGAGTTCTGATGTGCCATCCCTTTCTTGACGATAGAGTTGCCCCTCTCGGAGATGGAGCGCGCCCTCCTCCAACCAGAGGGAAAAAGCTTCTCGAACGCCGCCATACGCATGTCCGACAATGCTGATATTGCACAATGCGCCAGTATCAAATTTAATGGACATCGCCGTGAGCACGTCCACCTCAATATCCAAGTTATCTATCATTGCGAAGACAGTGTCGGGACTCGCTTCCAATACCCAAAGGAGAATATCAATCAGATGGCTTCCTGAGTCGTTGAGTTGTCCACCACCGCCGAGGAACGGGTCTTGTCGCCATTTTCCCTGCTGATTCCGATACCAATTCTCGCCCCCGAGCTCACCACTCTGGACGACTTGGCGACAGTATTGATAGGTGGGGCTCAAATGCCGTTGGTACCCTATCATCAGGTGTAAACCGGTCTCTTCCACCTTCGTAATCACCTGCTTGGCATGATCCACCGTGCAAACCATCGGTTTCTCGGTATGGACGTGGCAGCCTCTATCAAGTGCATCCATGATATGCTGGAAATGGAGACCGTGCGGGGAACTAATGACGACGGCATCCGGTTTGACGGCATCTAACATCTCAACGTGGTCGGTGTAAGTGGGAAGCGACTCGTCCAAACCGACAGTCTCTTTGAATGCCTCAAGCGACGCTTCACTTGGATCTGCGAGGGCGACAATCTCTACACCTTCAACACTTGAGACACTGCGTCCGTGCCCACGTGCGTTGCCACCACATCCGATGAATGCAAAGTTTAATTTCTGTTTTGACATACCTGCTCCTGTTTCGTTGTCTGTTAATCTGACCCTTGTTGTTCTAACCACGCGATAACTCTTTCGCAGTGCGGAGCATATCGGACTCTCCATGGAAAATAGAATATCACGAAATGTGTTTTACGTGCAAGAGAAGAAATTAGAGGAAAGGAATTAGAGTTCTCGTCCTGTTGCTGTCGAGTGTTCAACAAATGAACGCTATTGCACAAATTATGGCGAATTATGGCGAAAATATGCGAAAATCGCTTATTTCAATGCAAAATTGCGTCTGGCATGCAATTTGCAACACGTAAAACACAGGTTGCAGATAACATTGTGCACCTGAACACCACACAGTAGCGTAAAATTCACAGGAGGACGCTATCATGCAAAAATTGCTCTATCTTATTCTAATCATAAACCTAAGTCTATCATTGAGTTGGATTCCCAACGCACACACGGACGCGGAAAAAGACTGTGACATGGACGTTGTGGAAGTGGAGGAAGTCACAGTAACAGCAACGCGCGCTGAGAAAGAACCTTTCAAAACGCCTAACGCTATTACTGTTCTTAACCTCAAACAGTTGGAACGGACCAACGCAGAACACGCGTCCAACCTACTTCGTGATGCCGTCGGTGTTAGCGCACAACAAACAACAGTTGGACAGGGTTCTCCATTACTCCGAGGATTGACTGGCTATCAGACGTTGATACAGGTCGACTGGGTTCGCCTGAATAATTCCACATTTCGTTCGGGACCCAATCAGTACACGGCAACCATCGGACCAGAGATGTTAGATCGCGCAGAGGTGTTACTCGGTTCAAGCTCGATGTTATATGGAAGCGGTGCTATGGGGGGTGTCGTGAGTTTCTTTACGAAAACGGTTCCGATCAATCCAGCACAACAAACTTGGGATATACACCCACGACTCTTTGCTCGTTATACGACAGCCACACAGGAACGACTGGGTCGGTTAGAGGTAACAGGAAACAAAGGACGATTTGGATTCATCGCTGGCGGTGGTGTGCGATTTTATGGAGATATGAACCCTGGGAGTGGGTACGATCTCCATTACAAAAATCGGAAGTTTGAAATCGTGAACGAAATGCCAAGCGGCGTGAAACTCTATGACTATGATGAGATCAGTAAGTTGTCAAAAGATAATATCCCCGAGAGATGGCTCATTGACACCGAGGGTCCGCTGGGCTGGAAAGCCTACGATGCCGATGCAAAAATTGCGTATCAACTCAGCGATACAAGCACTCTCAACGTTGCCTACCAGATGTGGAAGCAGCCGCAAACTCCGCGCTACGATAAAATCGCGCCCCAGGAGTTTGACGAATTCTTTTTTGAGCCGCAAAATCGTGATCTCGTTTATGCCAATTATTTAGTAACCCCGGCAGCGGGAAGCCTCGACTCGTTCCGTTTGACCGCCTCTTATCACCGTCAAAAAGAGGGACGAAATGAGGTAGTCCTCGACGCGACATCCCGACGGCAGCGATATGACACGGTTAACACGATCGGTTTAAGCGCGCAAGCCGTTAGCTCAATCCTGCCTCGGCAACGCTTGGTCGGTGGCGGTGAATTCTACATGGACATGATCCAGAGTCGGACCGTCAAAACTGATCTTAAGACAGGCACAGAAGATATTAATGAAGACGTTGGGCGTTTCATCAACGGTTCTCAGTTCTGGGATGCGAGTCTGTATCTTCAAGATGAAATTACGTTACATGACCGTGTGGAACTCACACTCGGCGGTCGTGCTACATTTTATCAAACCAATGCAGATCTCTCTGTCCGAGACAAGGCTTTTGATGCCTTCAATGCATTCGACAACAGTTTGACTGGAAGTGCTGGTGTGGTTGTCAGTTTGACGGAGTATCTGAACTTCGTCAGCAACTTTGGAACAGCGTTTCGTGCGCCTTCGTTGAACGACACAACAGCGGTGGAAGTCACCAATGAGGGTGTCACAGCACCGAGTCCCGATCTTGGACCGGAAACTTCGTGGACAGTTGAGAGCGGTCTCAAGGCGAAACATTCCTACTTCCGTGGTGCCCTGACACTCTTCCACAGTCGGGTTAGCGGTTTAGTGGCGCGCAAACCTGTTCAAGAGGCGTATGCTGGCGAAACACTCCCGCAACTCCACCAAGATCTCATCACAGAATACGAAGGAATTGACGTACTCGTGTTTGATAATGTCGATGAAGCACAGTTTCAAGGGATTGAATTAGCAGGGTTAATACCGATTGATCCGGTCTGGTCGGTCTTTGGTAATGCGGCATTGATACGCGGGGAAGTCCTCAAAATTGGGGGCAAAGCACCAGATCCGAGTAAGCCGTGGGAAGCACGTACTCGGAGAGAACCGCCGTTGAACGGGATCGTTGGAGTCCAGTGGGAACCGGTGAATACGCAGTATTGGGCGATGCTCTATGTGCGCGCTGCGGCTGATCAGAGACGGTTGAACCGGAGCGATATTCGCGACCCACGGATGCCGGGAAAAACACGCGATCCAGCCGAAGTTGAATTCGATTCCAATGGCTATGCAGTAGATGCCGGGACACCGGGATGGTGGACACTCAACGTCCGCGGCGGGATTAGACTCTTCGATGACACACGCTTGACGTTGACCCTTGAAAACCTGCTCGATCAACGGTATCGTCCACACGGCACTGGTGTAAACGCGCCAGGTTTCAACGTGAGCCTGAGTCTGGACAATCGGTTTTAGTGGTTATCAGTTTGCCTCGCAGTGAGAGTTAAGAGGTTTTTCGGTAACAATTCAAACACTATTGGAGTCGTCCAAACTGGGAATAATTGTTACTAAAGTAACGTGAACGTGAGTTTGATAAAAGTGTGAAGTTGGGTTTCGCTACCGGTATTGATACAGAAAGTGGTCCTGAAAAACGAAATATCTGTTCATATTACGCGGCTTTCTATGGGTGTTTACCGCTCTACCTAGGGGAAACACCCAAGCAAAAACACCTACAGATTTATTCTCAAACTGGCATTACAAAGTAGCCGCTTAACTGATGACTGACAACCATTTATAGTACATCAAATTTCTTTTTGATAAATTCGACCACAACTGCCGGTACCATCTCCCGCAATTTCTCCGCACTCACCTTCCGTTGTGCCATCTGCACAACCTCCATCACAAGCGTTGAACTGATATGCGCATATTGCGTATTTGCCATCATAAAGAGGGTATCAATGTCGGGAGCAATCTGTTGATTCATCCGCGCCATCTTGAATTCCCATTCAAAATCGGAGATCTCGCGTAAACCCCGGATAATGGCACACGCCCCCCGTGTCTGTGCGTAATGCACCGTCAATCCGGTATAGCCATCAATCGTGGCTTGCGGATACGGTTCAATGACGGCCTGAAGCATTTCGGTGCGTTCGTCAAGTGTGAAACGCGCCGGTTTGGCAGGATTGACACCAATGGCAACGACAAGTTCATCAAAGACACCAAGGGCGCAAATCCGATCAATGAGATCGGCGTGTCCGTTGGTGACGGGGTCGAAACTCGCGGGGAAGATGGCGATTTTCTTTGGCATATTTTTTAATTTTTCCTTGGGGAGGAACAACGGGCGTTTGAAGGATAACAGGCGTTCTTTATATCCGCTCTCCATTTCATTACGAGCTACAGGTTTTGATACTACCTTCAAATTTTATCACAAATGCTTGCGTAAAGCAAGTCCTCCTATTTTTAGCAAAAATCAAAAAAAGTTGCTTGTATTTTTGCACGCGTGATATAATAGCCCTATTACATAGCAAGGAGGCTAACTCATGGGAAAAATTAATACACTTGTCTTTGCAGGCGGAGCAATCCATGACTGGAAAGGCTGTAGTGATGAAATTGTGAAGGTGCTCTCACAGCGAGATGAATTTGAGATTACCAGAGTCGAGGAAGACCTGGATGCTCTCGTTTCACCGAATTTAGATTCGTATGATCTCATCGTCTTCTATTACACAATAGGTGAGATTTCGGACGCGCAGAAGAACGGTTTGCTGAACCATGTCGCTTCGGGTAAAGGCTACGTCGGTGTGCACTCGGCGGCGGATTCGTTCCGCGGGTGTCCAGAGTACCGGTCAATGGTAGGTGGTTATTTCGTTACACATCCGCGCTATCGTGACTACCAAGTCAGCATCGTCGATAGTGAACACGAAATCACAGAAGGGCTCGACGAGTTTGTCGTGACAGATGAGCAGTATATCCTTGATTACGATCCTCGGAACCATATACTTGCGTCAGCATTATGGCAAGGTGCCGCGGCACCGGTAGCATGGACAAAGAACTGGGGCGAAGGTAAAGTTTTCTATCTCGCGCTCGGCCACGACGCAGCAGCGTGTCAACACGAGATGTTTGGGAGACTTCTGGAGCGCGGTGCCCTTTGGGCAGGTAGCAACGGTGCCGAATAAACGCTAAGTCTTTTGTTATAGCGAATATCTTTCTTAGTGAAGCGCGAGGTCCCTGTAATATAGGTTGCCCAACAACTTTTCTTAAACCTCGCGCTCACTGTTACGCTACATTCTTCGCATTGCGTTTTTTAAATAGCAACAGAAAAGCGTCAGTGACCCCCAACTAAAGTTTGGGGGACTTGTGCGAAGCGCAGGTTTCCAAGCGTCCACTCCACAAGTTAAACCACTTTCTACACACAATATCACCGTATCTTGGCGTGGCAGCCGAAACAA
>JAGWBV010000101.1:17271-17832 GCA_021295715.1 Candidatus Poribacteria bacterium
AGGATGCTCCCCAAGTCTCTATCAAACTTGGATACTGTGATGTGGAAGGGGAAACATACAACCCGAGAGGGAGATTACCAACAAAATCTTTTGGTAGGACACCGGGTCAGGTCTATGAGACGGAAAGTGCGAGTTCTGTTCAACGAAGCAGCCCCATCTGAATCCAAACACCCAATGTGCAGGTGGTGTTAAAACAGCACTTTACATTTTAAACGAAAAAAGGAGTGGTGTTTCCTCCCTGCCTAAAGACAGGGGTCTCCACACCAAAGAATTTGATGAAGCAGAAAATCACCAATATTCAGGCAGTCCCTGAACTGCCTTCACATCAACAACTTTTTCTGAACGGCACCCCCTTTGTCGTGATCCATACATCTTTGGTTGAAAAATTTGGATTACGTATCGGTTTAGAAATCGAAGCTGAAATCATCGAAAAGTTAATTGCAGCGGATGAAGTGATGCGTGCGAAGAATTACGCGCTGAGGTCACTTCGGGAAGAAAAGGACAATACCACAGTAGACGTGTCAGAGGATCCTCGCCCCACAGGAAAGCCCAAAATTTATA
>JAGWBV010000102.1 GCA_021295715.1 Candidatus Poribacteria bacterium
ACAGATTTGGTCTTTCAAACGCATTCCTTTCACATTTCATAAACACCGTGAGTTTCACGGAACTATCGCACGTATCACACTCAAACGTGATAACTGCGGTGGTTATTGGATTTGTATAGTGACAGACCATACAGATACCAAAGAGCTGTCAGCAACAGGTCAGAGAGTTGGGGCAGACAATGTAATACAAGGAATGGATTTGGTCTATTCCCAGACCAAATCCGGCATGAAAGACGCTTACTTGACCCTTAGCACAGGTGAGAAGATACAGCACCCACACCCCTTGCAACACTCCTTGAAGGAACTTCGTAAACTCAACAAAGCCCTTAGTCGTAAAGTCAAAGGTTCTAACGGTTGGTATCGTGCTGTTATTGTCTACGAAGCCGAGGTTTCCCCTACCTTTAGGTAGTGGGTGCTATCACTGTTGTGCGTCTTCTAAGCCTTCTATTGGCAGTACACCGTCTCCTATGTCTCCGACTGTAATGGTAATCTGTTTTTCTTTCGATCCAGTTACGATAAAGCCTTCAATGATGAGTTCAGTTTCCACTACGTTCTCCTCCTCAGAATCATCTGGAACTGGGAGGTCTTCTGGTAGCGGGAACCCTTCTATGAATGGAAAACCTTCTGGAATTTCATCTGCCTCGCCAGCTTCCGGTATGTTCAACGGGAAACCTTCTGGTAACGGTAATCCGGCAAAGCCCAATGGTTCAAGGGTTATTGTGATTAACCCCGCGTCCATCTGATCTTCTATCTTCTGCTCGATGAGTTCGTCGAGATTCCTTGGCAACGGTCTTTCATCGTCTTCTTCTTCCATATCCAGGATTTCATCCAAAATGTTTCCGAAAAGTTGTTCAAATTCCGTGCCGTCTACCGATTCATCAGCGGAAACGGTAAGAGTTGCTTCACCGGTTGGGAAATTACCAGGGACGTCAAGTGTAATTTCTCTTTGGATCGTCCGCTCGGCACCGGCAGTACTCCAGTGCGGAAGTAGCACAATCGAAACCGTGAGACTTTCTCCGGGCATCACTTCGGCAGGCACACTAATTTCGTCGATCTCCGCTTTGGCAATTTGAGGTTTGTCCGTGATAGAGATTGACACTTCTTTCAAGGTCGCTTTGCCTGCACTGTTTGTGAGCATATTAGTGAACGAACTAATAATTAAACCCGTTCCTAAGAATACATCAAAAAACGGATTTGAAGAGGCTGATCGGAACGTTTCGGTATACACAGTTTCGGTTTCTTGAAAGTGAAGCGTCACAGTCCCTTCGACCGTTGCAGCATTCCTTTCCATCCGAATTGCATCCATCGTCACTGCCGCGACAAACGAAATCGCCCACTCTTGTCCATAAGCCACAACGTGGTGTTTCTCTATTACGGTGTTATTCACTGGATGGTAAGAGAGTTTCACCGGAATCATTGCGGGGCCCCGACCGAGTTCCCCTACAATCGCAGGATGTAGGTCTTTGCTTATCGTCCCGATCGGATTTCCATACGCCGAAACAGATTTCGTTGAGAGTACCAAACGTGACAGAATTCCATGCGTTACGGCTCGGTATATCGGTAATGCCGACTTTCCATCAGCCAAGAAAGGATGACCGAACGCCACAAATGTATCGTCATACACCTGTGTCACTGTCCCGAAGCCAATGAGGTTTGTAACATCCCCTGTGACGACGGCGGCGCCAATCATATCTCCCGCAGAAAGCCTTGTTGTGACACCCACAGGTGGTGCCGCAGGGACACCCCCAATATCGCCAAACAATTCAACGAAATTGAATCTTGAATCCGAGAGATATGAAGACAGTTCTTGTATTCTGTGGGACTGAATCCCAGTAATCATCATAGGTGTTTTAACGGGTCCATACAAGGAATTAAGTGCCAAAGCAGGTGCTCCAGGTGCCCCCTCTTCCTCCAAAAACTCGCCAAACGTTGGGTGGTCGATAGCCGCTTCCATATAATCAATCGGTGTGACCAAGAACCGATACGGCGGCTTACTATACGAATACGCGAAGGCGAGAGCCCCCATGACGCGCCCCGGGGGACCAACAGGACTACCCGACATTCCTGCCGCAACACCCCCTAAAGCCTCTGCCGATTCATCAATCAATTCGCACTCATAGACAGGAGTGCCAAAGGGACCATCTCGCACGGATCGAAATCGAGCCTGAAGAATAACTTTGCTGGTGCCTTCAAGCACGGTAATGATTTCTAACGGAGTCTTACTCGCCAGTTTCCGGACTTCATCCTCGTACATATTTTCCAGTACAACATCTCCGACGAAGCGTGGAGCGTTAAGGACTGCCGCTGAATCGTCGGCGATGAGGTTTTCATGTTGTGTTTGCTGTTCATCAGGAGAACAACCGAGTTGACATAGCATCGCAATGGCTACAAAAACGAGCATACGTTTCATTATGATTCCTCCATATGTTTTTCAAAGTTATACCATTCTAAAAGTTTATATCGCATTAACCGCACCGTCCCTCCGGATCCGGTAGGTGCGGTTTCCTAACCGCACCGGACGTAATCCAAAACATGAGACGCTTTTAAGAGAATCATCAATTAGAATTGGTATTATATTGTGTCAATCCTTTTCTTTTTCAATTGAGGTGTGAAATATTCCCCGTTGTTTGGTAGCGATATAAAGTCTATCGCTGTTAGGAACAAGAGAGATGACGCTATCTGGCACTTCTGGTGAGATTTTTTCCCATTCGCCACGTCTGTTCAATTGATAGATCCCTTCGTTACCAGCGTGATAGTGTACGCTCCGGTCTTATCGGTGAGTGCACGCCAATGTTCACCTTCTTTTGACATCAAAGTGCCTGTGTCTGTAGCGATGTACACCGTTGAGCCTGCAAAGGTGATATCATTGAAACGTTCAAAACGAAGCGGTAGATTTGGGGTAACGTCTTTCCATGTGTCCCCTCCGTCGAGCGATTGAAAGAGATGCCCGTCCCGCTTTCCAACGTAGACGATTTTTCCTAAAACAGCAAGTTTGAAACCCCTTAGAACTGTATCTATGAGTCCGGTGTTGAACCATTCCGAATCTCCACGTTTCCATCGGAAAAGCCGCCGCTTGTATTCGACGTAAAATGTGTCACCGTTAACTGCAAACGCACCCGGGTATTTTTCACGCTGGTGCGTTGGATCTGACTGGCGTATTATATCTATGATGAAGGCGGAATCTTTACCAAGAGTCGGGACCGCTTGGATAGGGACTAACACATTACCGTTTGCAGAAAGATGGAAAAGACGAAGTTCGTTTTCTTCTTCTAATTTCGGTGTGATACCGTAAAGCACTCCATCAGAAATCGCTAATTTGGGGAACATCAGTAGATTGGTAAAATTGACGTTTGCTGCTGGTTTTAGGGTGAGTTCCTCTGAATTGAGGGTTAAGGTTTCCCATGACTCTCCACCGTCAGTGGATTTGACAATACCTATCCAAGTGTTCGCATAGAGATCATTTTTGAACGCCACTAAATCTTGAATGTGAGTCCCTACGATTCCAGTCATAAACGGATGCCATGATTTGCCAGCGTCGGTTGAGCGGATAAGCCCCAGAGGCCCCACTTTAAAGAACGTATTTTCATCCACGCCGACAGCCGGGAATAGACTCAGCGTAAACGAATTCATTGCTGAATTCAGGTCAGACTTATCAAAACCGTAATCTGTCCATGTTTTTCCACCATCGGTTGAACCGGATGCCGTGATTCCCAGGGCGAGAATGGTCTTTCCAGCTGCTATGACTTTAACGCCTGGCGATATTTTTGTCATGAACGAATCGCTTGTCGGTGTTATTTCGGTCCATGTATCGCCGAAGTCGGTTGAATGGAAGATTTCCCAGGCACTCGAAGTGTCACTACCCATAATCTGACCTATATAAGCCCCTATTCCTTCCGGGGTTTGCAATTGCGTAATATCGGGACCCGTCCCGACATAGAGATTGTTTTCAGAGACTGCCAAGGAGTGGATGGCTTTGGTGGTATCTATTGACAATTTTTTCCATGCGCCTGCCCTGATTCGATAGAGACCTTCGGTTGTCCCAACAAATACCGTATTTTCAATCTTAGCAACAGCGAGGATTTCCGTGTCAGTCTCTACATCGTTTAGTAAAGTCCACTGTTTGCCGCTGTCTGTAGATTGGAAAATGCCTTTATCTTCGAGTGCGAGGTAAAACGCGTCATCTGTTATCGCGAATCCTTTGATACGTCCCTTTGGATGTGCCCCGAGAGTCTTCCACGTTTCTCCATTATCGATTGAAGCGAGCACGTCATCGGCGGACACAAGATAGAGCGTGTCATTGTGCTCTGCCATTGATGTCCACTTATGCGTCTCGGAAGTTTCTGAAGAAGTGGTCAGAACAGTAGCATTAACGAGTGTCCATGCGGACGCTTCTGGTGTTAATCTGTAGATGCCACCAGATGCTGCCGCATAGATGTCTCTTGTGGCGCTTAAAAATAAGCCTGTTACTGGGCTGCCTTCAGGCCCGTTTGCTTGTATCCACTGCTGTTTTGTCGATGGACGTGTTTCCTTCTCTACTTGTGCAGCTGCAGGTACAAAGGGTTCTGAGATTTGGGAGCCGGCACCGCCACTTTTACCGGTGGTATCGAAGCGTCCAACTTGGTTCCGTAAATCCGGCTCTGCTTGTGTATCAAGGACAATGGGGGCATCAATGATTTCAACGGTGGTTTCTGATCGGGCGTTTAGGTTATACGGTTTCTGGAAACGGGCAAGGTATTGAGATCCCACGCCTATAAGTAAAAATATAAAAATAGCGGTTGCGGCAGAGATTGCCCAAGGTATTAAGGGTTTGCTGTTCGTAGGCGTTACCGGCTTTAGGGTGGCAACTTGCTTTACAATGTTTTCGGTAAAAGTGACAGGTAAATCTACACTGCCAAGCGTGTCGCTGACCAAGGCTTCTTGCTCCTTTAAACGGTTACGGGCACGTTGGAGACGACTTTTGACTGTATTCGGGGACACGCCTAAAAACTCACTGATCGCTTTATAGGTCATTTCTCCAAGATAGTGAAGTGTCACAACCGTTCGTTCGCTCTCTGGTAGTTTTTCCAAGAGATCTTTGATGCGTCTTTGACGGTGTTCAACGGAAGCCGCCTCGCGTTGCTCGTCTTCATAGTGACGGTAGGAAGATTCCTCGATCTCCTCTCCACTCGTGGTTTCCAGGGAGTCCGTCGATGGTTTCCGCTTTCGATGCCAATCGATACAGATCCGATCGGCGATGACGTAGAGCCAGCCAGCGAACTGATTCGGATTCTTTAACGTCCCGAGTTTCTGGTATGCTTTGAGGAAGGTATCCTGTGCGAGCTCCTCGGCGGTATGAAAGTCACCGACCTTCCGCCATGCGAGCGCGTGGACGCTTTTCTGGTATTTTTTTACGAGTGTGGTGAAGGCATTCTCGTTGCCTGTCAAAAATTGGTTAACCAGGTGTGCGTCTTCGTTTTTCATCAGATGTTTCCTCAGTGACTTAAGAGTACGCGTTTTTAACGCGCGATTATTGAACTGCTGTCACTAATTAATGACGAGATTTAAAGAACAGAATGGTGCATAATCGAGAAAAAAATTTCTGTTGGAGGCACTTGGAGGGAATTGTTGCTTAAACCACTACTCTTTTTCAAGAGAAACATGGAACATCCCGCGATGTTCAGTAACGATATAGAGTCGGTCGTTATTGATCACGAAAGCCTTGACGCTATCCGGCACTTCTGGAGATATCTTTTCCCATGCGTCGCGATTGTTCAGTCGATAGACACCTGCATCCCCAACACCATAAACTGTCGTGGTATCTACAGCCATTCGATCAATGAGGGTATGCTTCCCTGCCGTATCGGTGAGTGCACGCCAATGTTCACCGTCTTCTGAGGTCAGAACGCCCGCGTCGGTCGCAACATATATTGTTGAGCCAGCAAAGATTATTTCGTTGAAACGTTCAAAACGTAGAGGTAGATTCGCCGTCAGGTCCTTCCATGTAACGCCGCTGTCAAACGATTGAAAGAGACTTCCATCGCGTTTTCCAACATAGACAGTCTCCTCTGAAACAGCGAGTTTAAAGCCTTTGATAGAATCATCACTGAAATCAGAGCGTTTGCTTGTATCTGTCAATCCGGTGTTAAACCATCCTTGTTCACCTCGTTTCCACCGGAGAAGCTGCTGCATGTGTTCGACATAGAATGTATCACTGCTGACTGAAAACGCACCAAATCCGAGAAATCGGTCAACTTGGAACATTTTATCTATCATATCCTTTATATCTGTGGTAGAAGGGGCTTCTTCAAGGGCGGGTATCCCTTGGATAGGGACTAATACGTTTCTATTCGCAGAGAGACGGAAGATTCGCAATTCATGATTAGGAACAAAAGTAGATGCGGCTCCATAAAGCACACCATCAGCGATTGCTAATTTCGGGGAAATCAGAGAGTGAGTATTTTCTGATGGTTTTAGTGTGAGTTCATCAGAACCGAAGGTGAGTTTTTTCCACGACTCGCCGCCATCACTGGATTTGGAAACACCTGTAGAGGGGCTCGTGTAAAGCTCGTTCTTGAATCCAACTAAGTTGAATATTCTGGTGCCTACGATCCCGTTTATAAATGAATGCCACGATTCACCACCATCGGTCGAGCGCAAAAGTCCGGAGGTGCCGTCTCTGAAAATAGTATTTTCGTCCACTGCTACACTCGGGGAGATAGTGGGTACGACTATATCGGAGTTGAAACCAAATTCTGTCCATGTTTTTCCGGCATCAGTTGAGCGGAAACTCAACATGTCTAATATCAGAACGGCATTTCCAGCTGCCAAAACTTTAGCCCCCGATGAAACTCTCATCATGTGTGATTTACTTGCGGGTGTTATATCTGTCCACGACTCGTCGCCATCGGTTGAATGGAATACCTCCCATCTTGGACCGGTGTTGTTCGTAAATTCCTTCATGAGATCCTCTATGGAGTTTTCCAGTAGAGATTTCATTTGAGAAAGGGTTGAACCTGTCCCGACATAGAGATTATTTCCAGAGACTGCCAAAGAGCGGATGGCTTTCGTGGTATCTAACGGCAATTTTTCCCATGTCTCTGAATGCAAGCGGTAGAGTCCCTTGTTTGTCCCAACAAACACTATGTTTTCAACAGCAACTATTGCATTAATACCGCTGTCTGCTATTTCATTGTCGAGCGCGGTCCACTGCTTACCTCCATCTGTGGACTGAAAGATACCTTCATCGTCTCGAAGCGCGAGGTACAATGCACCATCTGTTATCACCAGTCCAAGGGCGCGTCCCTCTGGACGCCCGCCAAGTTTGGTCCATGTTTCGCCTCTATCTTTTGAAGCAAACACACCATTCGGAAAGACGAGATAGAGTGTGTCGTCTCGTTCTGCCATCTGTATGCCGTGGTGGTCTACAGAAGCCTCCGGTGGGAGTGGACTCACGAGCGTCCATGCGGGAGCATCCGGTGCTAATCTGTAGATGCCGATTCGTGAAGCCGCATAGACATCCCCTGAAGAACTTGCCAATAAACCAGACACTGAACTTCCTTCTTCTGGACCACTTGCTTGTATCCACTGCTGTTTTGTTGATGAACGCGTCTGCTTTTCTACCTGCGCAGCGGCAAGCAGAACAGGTTCCGAGACTTGAGGACCAGCACCGCTGCTCTTACCGATGGTGTCGAAGCGTCCGGATTGATTCCGTAAATCCGGTTTTGCTTGTGTATCCAAGACAATAGGCGCATCAATGATTTCAACCGTGATTTCCGATTGTGCGTTCAGATTATACGGTTTCTGAAACCGCGAAAGGTATTGAGACCCTACACCTATCATTAGAAAGATAAAGATGGCGGTTGCGGCAGAGATTGCCCAAGGTATTAAGGGTTTGCTGTTCGTAGGAGATACAGGTTTTATGTCAGCGACCTGCTTCATAATGTTTTCGGTGAAAGTGGTAGGTAAATGAACGCTGCCAAGCGTTTCTTGAATCATGGTTTCTTGCTCCTTTAAACGGTTCCGTGCGCGTTGAAGGCGGCTCTTGATCGTGTTCGCTGAGACACCCAAAAACTTACTTATTTCCTTGACAGTCATTTCTCCGAGATAGTGGAGTGTCACGACTGTGCGTTCGCTTTCCGGTAGTTTTTCTAAGAGACTTCTGATATATCCTTGACGGTGTTCGATGGAGGCTTCTTCACGCTGTTCGTCTTCGTAATGACGATAAGACGATGCCTCGACCTCATCTCCACTCGTGGTTTCCAAGGATTCCGTTGGTGGTTTCTGTTTTCGGTGCCAAGCGATGCAGAGTCGGTCGGCGATGACATAGAGCCATCCAGCGAACTGCTTCGGGTTCTTCAGCGTCCCAAGTTTCTGGTATGCTTTGAGGAAGGTGTCCTGTGTGATTTCTTCGGCAATGTGGAAATCACCGACCTTCCGCCACGTGAGCGCGTGCACGCTCTTCTGATATTTTTTTACCAGCGTGGTAAAGGCACCCTCGTTGCCTGTCAAAAATTGGTTAACCAGGTGTGCATCTTCGTTTTTCATCAAGTTTCTCCTAAGTGACTTAAGAGTACGCATTTTTAATGCGCGGCTATCGGATTGCTGTTACTATTAAGGACGCGATTTAAAGAGGCAAAGGTTGCATAGCGGAAAAAAATGTGAAAAATCAAACCCAACAGTGCTGAAAGAGTGTGTAAAGTTTTTGGCATTAGCCTTTGTCTTCTCTTGTGTGAGAGATTCTAACCGGATTTTTGACCTGTTTCCTCTTCAACCTCGTAGGGGTGGCATCTCTGTAGAACTAAAATGTTTGCTTGACATAACTTAGAAAAATCAGTATATTAAAGCGATATGAAACTCTTATCTATAAACGTCTCAAAGCCAAAGCCTATACAATACGGTGGTAAGACGATCCAGACAGGGATTTTCAAAGAACCCGTGTCAGGCACTGTCATGCTCAGAGAGAAGAACATTGACGGGGATGGTCAGGGCGATCTGCGGGTACACGGCGGCACCTATAAAGCCATCTACGGCTATCCGTTTGAGCATTACGCCCACTGGCAGCATGAGTTGCAAAGAGATGATTTGACCTACGGACAGTTCGGCGAAAATCTCACGGTTGAAGGTCTACTGGAAGAAGCAGTTCACATTGGTGATGTTTTTCTGGTCGGTTCAACGGTGAAATTACAGGTTACACAACCCCGCGTGCCGTGTTTCAAGCTGGCATACAAGATGGGACTGCCGGAATTCGCCAAACAGTTTTTAGAGAGTCGGCGCGTCGGTTTCTATTTCCGAGTGCTTGAAGAAGGCGAAATCACTGCTGGTGATACGATTGCCCGCATTGAAGTCGCATTGGAACCTATGAGTGTCACTGAGATAGTTAACCTCCGCTATTTTGATAGGGATAACCACGAGAAGATCGGACGAGCGAGGAAACTACCTGCGCTCTCGCCGAGTTGGAAGCGGGATTTTACAAAAATTTTATCAAAATGAATATTTTTAAAGCAACAACCAAACGCGAAACGAGCGAAGCAGCAGCACATCTCGCAAGTCAAAAACTTCGTGAGGCGTTGGATGCGAATGGACGTGCCAGTTTCATCGTTGCAACAGGCGCGTCTCAATTTGACTTCCTTGCCGCGCTTACTGCTGATAAAACGATCAATTGGGACAATACGACGATGTTCCATCTCGACGAGTACATCGGTATCCCTGAGACACATCCCGCCAGTTTTCGCAAGTATCTGCGAGAACGTCTCGTGAATATTGTTCATCCCGGAACCGTCCATTTTCTGGACGGGGAAGCAGGCGAACCGAAAGCCGAATGTGATCGACTCAATCGGATTATCTCACAGCATCAGATTGATGTAGCGTTCGTGGGTATCGGTGAGAATGGGCATCTTGCCTTCAACGATCCACCAGCGGATTTTGAGACAGAATCTCCCTATATCTTGGTCGAATTAGATGAGGCATGCCGACTCCAACAGGTCGGTGAGGGCTGGTTTACTGGTATTGATGAGGTGCCGACCCAAGCGATTTCAATGTCTATTTCCCAAATCATGAAGGCGAAAGCAATTGTTTGCACTGTGCCGGATGAACGAAAGGCGGAGGCAGTGCGGAATTGCTTGCACGGCGAGATAACGCCACTGCACCCTGCTTCGATTTTGCAGACGCACCCAGATTGCGCGGTATTTCTCGACGCCGGGTCGGCATCGTTGTTGTAGATAGTGCTAAAAACTCACTGCTGAACCTAATGTCCTGCTTTAATCTGTCCCCAAGTGACGGTGAGTTTGTCTTGTGGCGCGACATCAAATGGAATCTGTCCGAGGGCATAGAGGATTGAGCGGTGGATGAGTTCCCACCCATCATCTGTTACCTGCAGCCACCCCGTAGAGTGGGGCCAAATGTTAACATGGCGTGCCTTCGTTGTGCCTTTCAGGAGTTTTGCCCCTTCTTCGTAGACAGAGATAGCCACAAGATCATCGTTGTCGGCGCGCACCGCTAATATGTCAACATCGCCTTCAAATCCGCTGCACGTCATGAGTGCTATCGCGGGTTTGCTAACGGTGATGTCGCCCTTAAAACCTTCCATGATTGGATGCTCGGTATCAATGACAGTGAGGTCGTCACCTGGATCGGAGTTGAACGTGCCGTCTGCCGCAAATCCCATATCATCGTATGTCCACGTCTCGGCATTGACAACGGGGACGGCTGAATCTTTGTAAGCGTCCAAAATATTGGCACTCGAAGTTGATTCGGAGATAAAGACAACATCTATATCTGCGAGGTTAACAGGGTGCTTTGCCAAATGCTCATGGGGTTCAACGACATAGCCCCATTCTTCGAGGTGTTCTATAAGAGGAATGTCCTTCGGATCGGGTTCACCCGAGCCAACGAGGACAAGTTTTTCACCCTCAGCGATAACAGGACCTACAGCAAAGAGTAACACGAAAATCGGTAAGAAAAAGTAACGATACATGAGAAGAATTTCCTCCTTTTGGATTGGGCTTTGGGTATGGAGGCACCTATAGACAAGTGCTTACAACTACGCAGTGTGGCAGATCCTTCCAAGGTATTTGATTGGATTCCAGATCGGATTCGGATATATTCTATAGGAATATACAGGAAATGTCAAGCGTTTGATTAGGGGGTGCCGTGATTCGCAGATCGCGCCTATAGTGTGTTCAAACTGCGTTGATAGAAATGGAGGGTGTGGATGAAAGATGCAATCAGAGTTGGGATCATTGGTGTTGGTGGAACAATCGGCAGCACGACCGCTATTCTTGCCGCAGAGCCGAACGTAGAACTCGTCGCTTTGGCGGATCCGGATCCCACCCGTAGGAAAAGGGTCTTGGAGGGGATTAAAGGGGTCCGCGTTTTCGATGATTATCGGCAGATGTTTGACGCATGCGATTTAGACGCAGTCTGTATTGGACTTCCCACGTGGATGCACGCCCCAGTCTCGCAGGAAGCCGTGCAGCTCGGATTACATGTGCTCTGCGAAAAGCCACCTTCAAACAATGCCACGGAGTTAATGCCGGTCACCCAGCTCGCTGAGACCAAAGGTCTCGTTTATATGTTTGTCCGCCAATCGCGGTTCACGTCCCAGTTGATGGAGGGGCGCAGGCTTGTGCAGGCGGGGGAACTCGGCGACGTATATTACGCCGAGACTCGGTGGATACGCACGCGATGGTGTTCCGCACGCGGATGGCGGCACGATAAAGCAAAGGGCGGCGGGGTACTCCTTGATCTCGGTATTCACGCCATTGATAACGTCTGGTTTATGATGGGCAATCCGCGTCCCACAGAGGTCATGGCTGGACTCTA
This sequence comes from Candidatus Poribacteria bacterium, assembly GCA_021295715.1. Lineage (NCBI taxonomy): Bacteria > Candidatus Poribacteria > Candidatus Poribacteria bacterium. The sequence goes on from JAGWBV010000102.1 coordinate 11,800, forward strand.
CTGTACATTTTCCGACCTCGCACCGCCTGAACAAACCTATACCGCGGACGATGCTGCTTGCGGGTTTGTGCGGTTTGAGAACGGGGGCACGCTGCATTTCGCTGTCGCGTTTTCGATGAATACCACAAATCGACAGGCTCCAGCAAAGGGAAGTGATCTCGTCAAAAGCGAGACGCAGGAGTTTCAACTTTACGGGACGAAGGCAGGACTCGAAAGCGGGAAGCTGCTCGTTGGAACACCCGACGGTGTTAAGGTCAAACCCATAAAAGCGCCGCCACAAAAAGCGGATGATATAACGCTTCAGGCACGAGAATTCATTCGGGCGATTCGAGACGGAGATGAACCCCTTAATTCCGGTTCTCAGGCGGTGATGCTCATGCAAATGCTCGATGGAGCGATGAAATCCAGCGAAACCGGCAGTGCCGTTCCTATTCAGTCTTTCTAATAGGACTTACGCATTTCCTCTTAAAGTCCCCTGATAAGGGGCGGGGAATGCCATAAGGCATTCATACCCGGGGAAGTCCATACGGACTTCATACCGTTGATTCTGATTCTTTAGGGGGTTAAATAACTAAAATAACATGAGTTTGATAATGGGAATTGAAAGAGACCCTGTAGGTGTTTTTGCTTGGGTGTTTCCGCCAGGTAGAGCGATGAAAGCCCCAGAATCCTTTAGTTTGCCCAGAAACGCCTCTTTTTTCATGACGCATTGAAAAAATAAACAGAGCGAAACCCGACAATCCACCGCCAGCGAGGTTTCCCAACCTCGCCACTTTAGAGTGGATGCGAAGCAAACGGACGCAGCAGCCCAGGAGGACATAATTAAAAAAATGTCTACTCAACGCAATTCGGAAGCACTTCGACAGAACGGACTCACACCTCAGCAGAAGCAGCAATTTCTCGATGATGGATTTCTATTCGTCCGGGACGTGCTGCCAAATGAGGCACTTCAGCCGTTGATTGATGAGTTAGCACAATTAGTTGATGACGGAACTCAGGCGGCAATCAAACACGGTATCCTTGACCCGTCGGATACGTATGACGATGAGTCGTTTGACACGAGATTAGCACGGGTATCAAGTGCTTGTTCCGATCCGAACTGGATTTGGAGCAACTATTTCAGGGACCAGAAAATTCGAACCGCTGGAATGTTCACGCTCAGGACGGCACCCTCACTCCTCGATGTTGTTGGCTCCCTCATCGGTGAGGAGATCTTTGCACATCCGCAGTTTAATTACCGAGCCAAATTGCCGGATCAAGCGATTACTGTTATCCCATGGCATCAAGATTTGGCGTATCTCATCCCTGATGAAGCGGGTGATACATTGGTTGTGAACGTTTGGCTTCCGCTCGTTCGGGCAACGGAAGAGAGTGGATGCATGCAAGTCATCCGAGGTTCACACCGCCACAATCTCATTGCGCACAACTACCAAGATCAGACCCCCGGGCATACGGGAGGTAAAGGTATCAGCGATGAGGAATTACCGCCCGGTGATGTCGTTACTGCCGAACTTGAGGCAGGAGATGTTTTGCTGACGAGTGAACGCGTCGTCCATCGTGGACTTCCGAACCGTTCTGACACCGTCCGTTGGAGTGTTGATACGCG
>JAGWBV010000103.1:0-10483 GCA_021295715.1 Candidatus Poribacteria bacterium
GCATCTGCCACGGGATTTCCATCTCCACAATCCAACCATCTTCTACAATCTGCGCCGCCGTTTTCCAGAGTCCAATCCATTCGCTTTTCTCGGCGCGTCCCGTAGCGAGATGGGCGTATTTCGTGCCGAGTGGGTTTACGATGAAGAAATTCCTGTCCGAAAACTGGTGCGTATGAAACGGATCAAGACTGAAGGAGACCCAATCTTCTCCACGGATCCGCGTTTGGTCTTTGGTCTGGCGCGCCACAATTTTATCGGTCATATCATCGTAGAGATGAAGTCCGACATAAATGGCTGTGTCCGTGTAAACGACCCGACCAATCGATTGGTTCTTCGCTGGTCTTTCGGTGCGTTCATCGGTGAAACCAGTAGCCTGTGGTGCCTCTTGCCAGCAAGCATCGTCGAGGACACCGTCAATGATAGGTGGGTGTTCTGTTTTAACTGCGCGGAGTTCTTTCTGGACGGTCTGTGTGTTTTCAACTGCCGAAGTTTGTAAGTTTGTGATTAACATAAACGACAACGTGATGAGCAATACTATCGTGTAATTTTTCTGTTTTACTCGTTTGTTTGTGATACACTCGTGCGCTGCACGAACCTTTGCCGTTGTAAACTTCGGCATTTTCATCAATTAGCTTCCTCCGATTAGGAACTGGCTTCATAATTTGATGAGGAATAAGAATTCGATTCTTAATCCTCATCAAAGTGTCCTTAAAGGTTAAACCTCGACGCTAATTATATATTCCAACATCCAACTTGCAGCGCAGATATGCACTACCAGCGTTAGTTTCGCAGGATACTGGAGTGAAATTCCGAGATACTTTTTTCAACACTTTGAAGCAGCATCTCATCGCTGAGATGGAACGCCTCGCGTATTGTCAGTGACAGTTTCTGTTTCTGCTCTATCGAATCAAGCAACCGTTGGTTTTGCACGACAATAACAGAATCAGCATTCTCTTGAATTTCCTGTAGCGAACGTTTCGCTTGTTCGGCGCGACGTTGACCTTCAAAATTGAATGGACACGTCACAACACCCACAGCCAAAGCACCCTGTGCTTGCGCGAGAGAAGCAATCAGAGGCGAAGCACCCGCTCCTGTTCCGCCGCCCATACCGGCTATAACAAAGACGATATCCGCGTTTGCAACGATGGCGTTGAGCGTTTCCGTGTCCTCTTCAGCGGCTCTTCTCCCTATCTCTGGATTCGCGCCACAACCAAGCCCTTGAGTGGTATTCGCACCGATCTGCACCTGTGTTGCTTCAGGGTGCTTATCAAGGGCTTGCTGGTCTGTATTCACGACAAAAAATTTAATGTCCGTCAAACCGTCTTCAATCATTCGTTTAACGGCGTTGCCGCCCGCGCTACCGACACCAATCACCTTGATTTTGGTTTGAGTGTGTTTGGATTCTTCCTGTTTGGATGCCATAGTTCTCCCTCTTTTCGGTTCGACACCGAACTCTTTACGCAGGAGTTCACGTGTCTGTCTCAATTTGGTTTTGATTGTGCCTACCGCCAATCCGAGTTCAGTGTGGATTTCGTTGATGTTCCACAATTCCAGATAATATAGGACCGCAACGCGGCGGACTTTATCTGGAAGGTGATACACTGCTTCCCTTATAGCGTCGTAACGTTCCGTTTCCCTGAAACGCGCGACTGCATCCCGATCAATGCGATCTGTTAGATCGGTAGACTCGGACGGAATTTCACTTCCCGAACGACCAGCGGAAGCGTAGTACCTTTTGCAAGCGTTATAAGCAATGCGATGTAGCCATCCACCGAAACTCTCAACACTTCGCAGCCCGCTGATATTCTCCCAGACGGCTCTCCAGACATCCATGCGGATTTCCTCAGCGTCGCGGCGTTGTCTCGAATTTGCGGTAATCACTTTCCAAATGCGTGGACTATAACGCGACATCAGTTCTGCCAATGCGAATTCATCACCGGCTTGTGCTAGCCGAATGAGTTCTTCATCCGTCAGATTGGTGTGCGTTGATAGATCGTATCGCATAAACAGTTCCCTATTGATTTTAACCTAAAGAGTGGGCTTTTTTGGGAGGCGGTTTAAAAAAAGTAAAATCACTTAAAAATATATCCATAGTAATTTCAGAGCAGTTTATACTTCCGAACGCAGAAAAACGAGGAATGCCGCCGAAAGAGATACACCGAGCAGTAAAACGAGTAACAGCATATCCACTATAGCCGGATTGAGTGTGTCCTGAAAGGTTATTTTATCCTCAAATACCGGAATAGCCTCTGGTGGGACGGACTTTTCCGACATACCTTTCCGGACCCCGACGAAGTGAAGGCTTTCTGAATCCGCCCGATCCATTTCAACGATGAAGTTTCGGAATTGTTGGATATAAAGGCGGCAGTGTTCTAAGAATTGCAAATGGCGATGAAAGCCAGTGCCTGCCATGGATTCAAGGGCGTATTGGACAATCGCCGCAGGGGAACATCGGGTTAGCTGCCTTGCATGCAGAACTTGAGCACTTTGCGCCGCGAGGTGTTGGCGGCTTAGCCGTTCACGCATCTCCATATCTTTGTTGACAAACTCTCGCTGGATCTCTAATTCCGCAGCGTCTACCTCTGCGACATCTTCCTGCGAAGTTTCTGCCGACTGACGGCGTTCTTTCAATTTCTCCCTTTTATTCAGGAAATCGCTACTAATTTGGTCGAAGGCAGTCGATTTTGCCATCTGAAATTGATGATGCGTTTGAACGGAGGGCATCCATTTTGCCGAGAATGTGCCAAGAGTTGATGGCGTAAACACTACAACGGTTACCCAGATGAGCAACAGAACAACGAGACCTAACCGACTTTCTCGGGTCCCGGCGGAGACGATAAGCCCAACAGCAATGAAGATGCCAGCGTAGCAAGAAGCAATCAGCAGGATGAGCCCCATACGTCCCCAATCTGCCCCGCCGAGTTGCGTCCAACTCTCTGTAGAAATGATGGCGAGATTAAACAACACTGCAACATAGAAAGCGATGAGCACTGTGATGAAAGAACCGAGGAATTTACCCATTAACAGGGCAGAGCGCGAAATCGAATTTGCAAGACACAACCGCAGCGTCCCGTGTTCCCGTTCCCCAGAGAGCGCGTCAAAGGTAAAGAGGAGCGAAATAAAAGAGAGCAGATACGTGATGATAAAAACCCAATCAATCACTGTGGCAGTGGGCCGGTGATTGCTGAGTGCCTCCATATTCAGACGAGGAACGCCCATCGACCAAATATAGGCAAGTCCGTATAGTCGCCAGAAACCACCACTGACGCTTTCGTCCGGTAACAACGCGTCTCCCCCATCGGCAATGAAAGCAAGGGATGCGGGACGTTTGTAAAGTTTACCGGGTCCCTTTTGCAGCAGCACATACAACTGCGTTCGGGATTCCAACTCGGTCTGAGACGCGTTAACCTTCTCGGAATACTTCCGCACCCGTTCTGGATGGGTCCGAAGATGCACAACGGCGTTGGTTACCATCAATGCCACAAGGATGAATGTGGCTAAGCCAAAGCGTAGACTCGTGAGATGGTCTAAAAGTTCACGTGTAACAATATGCCAAATCATTTTTTTATGGCTGTCGGCTGTCAGTAATCAGCCGTCAGCAAAGAGCGGGTGTGCCATATGAGTAAGGGCTGTTGGTAATCAGCAGTTCGTGGTAATAAGCACAGGATCAACCACCATGTCTGTTTCTTAACTGATCGCTGAAAGCACAGCGACCTGACTGCTGACCGCCATTCTATATTTCAACTCTGATAAAAATCAAAAATGTTGCCATGAATAGGACGATATTGATGCATAACAGCAAAAACAGTTCAGGCAGAGCGCGCTGCGCATTGATGCTGACATCTGCACGCTCAAAGTGAAAATGGGGCAAGATCGACCAATCTATATCCCCTTGATTCGTGGTAAACCATCGCAGGCTCGCAAACGCCTCCCTCTCATGAAAGGTATCAATGAGGGTGCGCCGGTACGCCTGTGCGGCTTGGATATAATCCACCATGCTGTCTAAATCGGTGCCTGCCCATGCGGCGGTTGCAAACGTGTAGAGACTCGCAGGACTGAGCTTCATGAAACGTTCATCCGATTGTGCTTGCTGGAGAGATGTACGCGACACCAATTGCTGGACGACGAAGCCGACCTTTTCAGCACTCCGGATTTGCAGGGGTGCGGCGAATTCATAATAACGGCGCAAGTGCGTTACCAGTGGGTCTTCGGGATCTCTCAATTCGACGTTCATCCGAGGCAAGTCCCCGAGATACCACATGCCCTTTCTAAAGAAATCGGTTCCTGCAAATGTATCAAAAAATAGTGGAGGGTCTCCCTTAAGCGGACTACTATCTAAGAACCGATCCCGTTCTCGATCTGCCGCTTCCCGAATCTGCGCTATCTGCTGGTCAGCGGATTTTCTTTCTGCCCGCGTGCCGCCCCCCGAATTCAAGGCAAATCGACTCCAGTTCGGATAGACGAGTACCAAAACCACCCACAAGAACATGCAGAGCATCAGGGATGTAGCAGCACGACGGGTTGTTGTGGAAACGAGCAGACCGATGAGATAGAAAACCGATAGGTAGACGATTGTCGTCAAAACAATACCGCCAATTCGCAGAAAATCATCTGTGCTGAATTGTAGAGAACGCGCGAACGAACACTGAATCAGTGCGAACAACAGGCTCATCAACACGGGGAGTAATAGGCATACCATCGCCGCGAGATATTTGGCAAGCAGGACACTCCCGCGACCCACCGGGTGTGAAAGCACCAAACGTAAGGTACCCGTCTCCCAATCACCCGCAATCGCATCATAAGCGAAAAGTAGGGACAGTAGACTCAACACAACCTGAAAGATAAAGGCGATATCTATCTGTGAAAAGAGACGCAGATATGGGTTATTTAAACCGAGGGGTGCTCCGGGGCTTGAGACGGATGGTTCGCTGCCAAATGCCCATTGTTCTTCCTCTGGTCTAACATCAACGATGGGGTTCGAGAAGGACGGCACGCCGTCGAATGCTATGTCAAGATCACTGCCGAAACGGGTCTCTAAGCCGGTACTAAAGAGACTCAACGGGTTGGGCGGACGTTGAACCTTCAATTTTAGATATGAATAGGTAGGTGTCGTGGCGATGCCCTCCTGATTCACCGCCTCCCGCTGGCTATAGTCGGCGAGGCGTTCCTCGTGCGCGCCAATCAAGACAAACGTATTTGCAACGACAAGCAGGAGTGTAATGACGACCGCAGCAAAAAAACGCGCACTCATCAGATGAATCAAAAGTTCTTGGCGTATCAACGTCCGCAACATCGTTTTTCCTCAGAAGACGTTTAGGACTTCAAGCGCATTGGCATGATGAGGTAAATATGTCCCTCTTCACCGATCGGTTTTAAAATGACAGGATCCAATTCACCCAAGAACTCCATGACCAAGGACTCCGTCCCAATGTGCGTGAGTGCCTCTATCAGCAACCGAGCATCAAAACCGATACGAATACTTCCAGTGCTGGACTCGACTGCCAACGTCTCATGCTTCTCATCTGGATCAGGGTCCCTCGGCGAAACCCGAATCTGTTGTTCATCTATCTCTAAACAGACAATAGGACATTTCGGATCCGAAAATGCTGAAATCTGACGTATCGTATGCAAAATTGACTCTTTCTGCACAACTGTATGCATCTTAGGAGACTCTGGAAAGAGTTTTTCATACTTCGGATATTCAGCGTCTACCAATCGCGCCGTCAACGTCGCGTGCGCATCGGCAAAAAGAATCTCGCTTTTAACGCGTGAAATCCTTATCTCTGGGGAATTGGCAAAATTTCGCTCGATTTCTTTGACGGCTTTGAGCGGTATAATGAATCCATCACTTTCCTCTGACAACTTGAAGGGTTCACAACGTGCGATGGCAATGCGCTTGCCATCGCATCCAACGACTTCAGTTCTGTCCTCAAAAAGGTTAAAATAGAGTCCGTTTAGAAATCGACGCTTTTTCTCTGTGGACGCAGCAAATTCGGTTTTGTGGAGGATAGACCGCAGCGTTTCTCCATCAATTGTGAATGCTTCCGGACCAACGGAGGGAAATTGTGGGAACTCTTTATCGGGGAACCCAACGATTTTGCGCACGCTATCCCCAGAAGTGATTTCAACCTGATCGTCTGTTATCGTTGCCAAGCCTATCGGTTTTTCAGCGGGCCATGCTTTAACGATAGCCTCCAATTCTTTGGCAGAAACAACGATGGTTCCCGCCTCCTTGATGGTCCCTTCAACCTTTATTCTGACACCGATTTCCATGTCCGTCGCCATACACTCAATCGTGCTTCCTTCCGCATGGATGAGAACATTTGAGAGAATCGGTGAGGTATCCTGCCCACTCGCGACACTCTGCAGTACCTGTAGGGAGTACAAAAACTCCTCTCTTTCCAAAGTTAATTTCATTCCAAAACCTCCGTCCAGATGTTCTTCTTCAATTGGGATATCTAACGTCTCTTGAACCATGAATCTATACTTCTTTAACTGTTGCCGTGCCCGACGGAGCCGACTTTTAATCGTATTTTTTGACACACCTAAAAAGTTACTTATTTCTGCATAAGTCATGCCTTCAAGGTAATGAAGTGTGATGACTGTCCGATTGCCTTCCTTCAACCTCGCAAGTAGCTTTTCCACCAAGTCACGTCTCGCTTCGTCAAAAGTTTTCGCGCGTTCCGTCGCGACATACCGAGAATACGCCTCTGTCTCTACTTCAGAGATGTCCGTGTCTTCCAGCGGTTCGGTGTGTCGCTGGTTTTTTCGGAGCCACGCGATACAGAGACGACCCGTAATGACATAAAGCCACCTTGAAAACCGCGCCGGATCCTCCAAAGTTTCCAATTTCTGATAGACTTGCAGGAAGGTTTCCTGCGTAATATCCTCGGCGATATGAAAATCCCCGATTCTCCGCCACGCGAGCGTGTGAACCTGTTTCTCGTATTTTCTCACCAGATGCTCAAAGGCAGTTGCGTCACCCGCAAGGATACGTTGAATTAATGCAGTATTATCGTTTCTCACCAGACATCTCCAGAAAGGTCATTTTCATCAAGGGAACTTATAGGATTTCCACATTTCATGGATAGGCGTGTCTACAAATCGCGAAGAGACACCCTATCAATTAATTGGCTTCACTATAGTGACGCGAACCAAGAAAAAAAAGGGTGCATAATTCTGCCAAAAAAGCAAAAAAGAGGGCATCCTCTCAAAAACGTCCCACCGTTCTGAAAGGAAAGTTAACAAGTGCCTTCATTTCTAACTATACATATTTTAACTAAATTTCGTACTTTACTCAAGAAAAACATTTTCGTACTGTTTGGTGTGTTCCTCCTCGGCTTATCCTATTTTTGCTAAATCTGTTCGCACAAAGAACACCTACCGAAACATCACACTTGAAAAAACTCAGTATCCGCGTGAGTAACCGCAACAGAGAGAAGCCAACGCAGCGTTACTATATAGGTTTTCGGTGTGTAGCGCAACCTTCTCGTTGACTTGATCTGCCACCTCTGATGGATGATACAATACTGGATAGCCTAAGGATTTTCAATTAGCTTTCGAGTTCGGATGAAATGATGAAGTATTGCTGGGTCAACTCCTGTTATCTTTGCAATCGATAACTGGCTTATTTGGGCGAAATTGAGGTGTTAACTTGACATTATAATCTACATGGGGTAAGATTAAGCTGTAAGCGAACGGTTTTCCCATTTTCTATTCTATCTCAGGTTTTTCCATTTTCATTCTATCTCAGAAAGTAAGGAGGAACTATCGATGATACGGGTATTGGTGATACAGGTCATAGCTTGCGCGTGTCTAGCTTTTGCATTCCCTTTACTAAGCGCAGCTGAAGTTAGCGTAGATGACGCAATCGGGGTATGGCTCTTTGACGAAGGTAGAGGAAATGTAGCGAAAGATTCCTCACCCAATGGCAATGACGGCGAGCTCATAGCCGGACCCAAATGGGTTGAAGGTAAGTTCGGCGGTGCTCTGGAATTTGATGGCAGCGGGACCTCAGTCGAGACGGAAAGCGCTGACAAACTCACTGAGTTTGAACTCGGCGATAAGACCGATTTTACTGTTACCGCTTGGTTTAAAACGGATACGGGCACGGGTTTCATAATGAGTAAAACACGGCTGGCTGGGGACTGGACTGGGTTTGAAGTCAAGTTCAGTGACGGCGGACAAATCAGGACCTGACTACAGACTGAACCTGTCACAGTTTGTGACAACAGAGGCGCGGGTCTTGGCGACGGGAAGTGGCATCATCTTGCGGTGGTTTTTAGCAGAACAAAGGGTGAGCGATATGTCTACGTCGATGGAGAACAGCAGGGAAACCCTATTGACCATAGTTCGGTCAAAGGTAGCATTGATCACGAGAACGGCTTTGCCATCGGCGTCAGCATGGGTGATCACAGAGGCGGTTCATTTTTCAACGGTGTCATTGACGAGGTCGCCATTTTCAGAGGCGAGCTGGATGAAGACGATATCGAGACGGTCATGAATAATATGGAGGAAGTTCTCCCAGTTTCTCCATTGGGGCACCTCGCTACCACATGGGGTCAGGTTAAGCAGGCTTCCCAATAGATATTCCCTTTCAACATCTCTTCGGTGTTAAGACCCCGTTGCTTTCGCGCGGGGTCTATCACTTGCTATCCTCACATAAAAAAGTTCGAGAGAACGAAGCGGCAAGGAGGTTTTGATAATGGAAAATAATGAGAGAGAAATTCTATATAATGGGATTCGTCTGCCCGAAGAGTGGCCCCCACGAAATTTGTGTGACACAACCCTTTCACCTATCTCAGTACCCTACTTAGAAAATCCGCCGACAGTTATTTATATAGATACGGGAAGACAACTGTTTGTAGATGATTTTCTCATTGAAAATACCACTCTAAAAAGGGATTTCCACCAACCACGCTTATATGAAGATAATCCGGTTTTAAAGCCTGAAACGCAACTGGAGATCAATAATGGGAAATATCCGGTTGCCGCTCCGTTTAATGACGGCGTTTTTTATGATGCCGAAGACCAGTTATTTAAAATGTGGTATCATGCAGGATGGTTCGATGGTGTGGGTTATGCGATCAGTGAAGATGGCTTACATTGGCATAGACCCATGTTAGATGTAGCACCAGCGACGAACAGGGTACTTCCGGTAAGGGAAGGCTATCGGCGAGATGGAGCCGCAGTTTGGTTAGACCCCGAAACAGACGACCCGAATCAAAGGTTTAAAATGTTTGTATACTTCCGTTCTCCTGAGGGGTCAGGCGGGGAAGTTTATACCTCATTTGATGGTATCCACTGGGGTAATCCAGTCAGAACGGGTCCTTGTGGGGATAATACGACTTTCTTCTATAATGCCTTCAGGAAAAAGTGGGTTTACAGTATTAGGACCTCGAATCGGACGCTTGGACGCACCCGAAGTTATCGCGAACACGAGGATTTTATCAAAGGTGCTTCATGGAAGAAGGAGGATGTGGCCTTCTGGGCGAGAGCTGATGAACTGGACCCAGCTGACCCTGACCTCGGATACGCACCTCAGCTATATGACGTTAATGCAGTTGCCTATGAGAGCGTGCTTCTGGGCTTGTTTGCAATTTTTAAAGGTCCACCCAATGAGCTATGTGCCATAGGGGGATTCCCTAAGACGAATGAACTGGTGTTAGGTTATAGCCGCGATGGTTTCCACTGGCATAGACCTGTTCGCAGTCCTTTTATAGTCGCATCGCGAAAGGAAGGCAGCTGGAATAGGGGTTATATTCATGCGGCAGGTGGTGGGTGTTTGGTAGTGAATGATAAGATTTACTTTTATTTTGGTGCCTGGTCGGGAGCGTCACCTACACTCGGTAGACACATGTATGCAGGAGGGACGACTGGAGTAGCGATACTTCGCCGAGATGGTTTTGCTTCCATGAATGCCGGTTTATCTACTGAATCTTTAACAACGAGACCCGTTATATTCAATAAGGGCAAGCATCTTTTTGTGAATACGAATACAAAAAAGGGTATGCTCCAAGTTGAAATTTTAGACGATCAAGGCACTGTGATTGCGCCATATTCCCATATAAACTGCGTTCCTATAAGCAGGGATACGACGTGTCAATTAGTCAGGTGGAAAACAGGAGAAGATTTATCTTCTCTGGCTGGTAAGTCGGTGAAATTTAGGTTTTATTTAACAAACGGACAGTTATATTCTTTCTGGGTGAGTCCCGATTTAACAGGTGCCAGCGATGGCTATGTGGCGGCTGGAGGTCCAGGATTTAGCACTGCGATTGATACCGTTGGCTCTCAGGAATATAGTAGTCCTCTCACAGCGACATGCTCACGCGAGGAGTAGTGAATGAATACATCATCTACACATCGGAGTCAAACCGACACCGTCGTCCCAGCAAGCCGCGTGCCTGACCTGCTGCGGCCGGAAGTGCTTCAGGCATTTGACCGCACATTCTTCGAGCGCGAAGGATATTGGGTGTGGGAGGGT
>JAGWBV010000103.1:10797-11634 GCA_021295715.1 Candidatus Poribacteria bacterium
CCACCGCCCACCCTCAGATGATGGAGCTATTCACCAAACTTTTCGGTGACCGCTTCATACTCGACCACTGCAACATGCTCAACCGGACACCGGGCTCAATAGGGCGGCGGTGGCATGCTCACCAGTATCGGCAGGGGCAGTACGAGGTCGAAGATCCGATCGGTACCGGACACGCCCTGACCACCGAGTTTCTGCAACGGCAGTGTATTCGGACGCTCTGCTACCCAGAAGGTGCAACCCTCGAGGAGGGTGGGGAACTTGGCGTCATCCCAGGCGCGCATCTCTACCGCATTCCGTATAAATGGAACACCGAGCGACCCGATGATGATGCCGCCATGAAAGCGGGCTGGCTGAAGGGAAAGGTCCACGCCTTCACGGGCAAGCCGTTGGAAATGGTACGCTTCTCGCTACCGCCCGGGAGCATGGTCTCGTTTCCGCATCACATGCCGCATCATGTCGGCCATCGCAAGCCCGGAACCCCGACCCGATGGGGCTTGCTGATAGCGTATCGGACACCAGACCCCGACGCAAGCCCGGCCAAGTGGACAAATGCTGCCCATTGGGTGGAACGGGCTGCGGCGGAAGGAAGGCTCTCCGCTGCCGCACGCCGAGTGCTTGAGGCGGACAATCCCCTCGACTGAGTGGACGGATGAACACGTCAAAACGGTTCGATACTTCCTTAAACCCGACGAGCAAATCTGTTGGCATATCCTCGCGGGCAGTTCTCATTGGGCTCGTCTGTGCCGCCGGGGAATGTCTGATTGCGCCTTACAATGATTACGTGATTCGCAATGTCTTTCTCGCTGGCGGTCATTTTCCTGTCGGTCCATTTTTTGT
>JAGWBV010000103.1:11743-14890 GCA_021295715.1 Candidatus Poribacteria bacterium
TGAGATATGCGTTTCGCCCGCTTGTCGCCTACCAGTATTTTGCAACACCCGAAAATGATTGGGAAGCACTTTTCCATCACTATATTCCGCACTGGCGCGTTGTTCGTGATGAGAATGCTATCAAATCCTTTTATGAAGGCATCTCTTCGGATGAATCCATCCCCTGGGGGGCATGGCTGATACCTCTCTTCGCTTGGACCCTTTACGTGTTTGTCCTCTACTTCGTTGTGATATGCCTCTCGGTGCTGCTGCGCAGACAATGGGTCGAGGTTGAGCGGTGTAGCTTTCCGCTGGTTGTGTTGCCTGTGGAGATGGCAAACGACCTACCGGGAGCGAGAAATTCACTCTTCAGGAACAAAGCCTTATGGGTCGGATGTGCCGTTCCGCTATGCATTCACACGTTGAACGGCCTTCATGCGTTCTTCCCTGACGTGCCGGAATTTCCCGTCCGATTCAATCCGCATCCCTACTTAATTGAAAAGCCTTGGAGTGCCTTGAGACCTTTGCAACTCAACTTGTATTGTTCGATAGTGGGGTTCAGCTATTTACTGCCGCTTGAGGTGTCGTTTAGCCTGTGGTTTTTCTTTTTATTCTTCAAATTCCAATGTCTTATCGGCTCGATACTTGGTTTCCAAATCACCAAAGGTCCAGGCGTGCAGTGGAACGCGTATTCGTTCAGTGCTTCTCAGGAAATCGGTGCGTGCCAGCACGGCATCACATCAGAAGCATGCTTGTCAGTGCCTTTCGCAAAAGCGATGACCCAAACGAGGCGATGCCCTCTGGTTTGACAATTACCGGTCTCGTCGGCGGGATATTGCTGCTGACGTTTGCAAATCATCTGATGGGCATGTCGTTGGGATTCGCACTGCTTTTTGTGCTGGTGCTTTTAGGAATTTACATTGTCTTGACATGGCAAGTCATCCACGGCGGAATTCCTTTTGTCAATCCTTCGTATTCAGCGCATTACGTTCTCTTTACCACGCTGGGTTCGTCGAGAATCAATCCTTCAACCATGACATCGCTGTTTATGCATCCGGTCTCTCTCACGCGCGACTTGAGGGAGATTATGATGCCGTATGTCGCAAACGGTCTCAAGGCGGCCGATGAAGTCAAGGTCAGACGGAGGGGGCTGTTAATAGGTATGGGCGTGGCGATGGTTATAGGAACCCTTGTCTCATACTATTCGGTCCTCGAGGTCAGCTATGCACATCGTGCGCCGTACACAGGGGGGGCGGGCGACATGCGGTGGCTGACTTCTCTGCTCGTTAGCGGCGAGACCGGGACGGACTGGACGAACACAGGTTTTATGGTCGGCGGCAGCCTTTTCATGGGGCTGTTGATGTGGCTGAGAAGGGTTTTCGTGTGGTGGCCGCTTCATCCAATCGGGTATACAATGCTGAGTTCTTGGGCCTCATTAAAGCTGTGGCCCTCAATCTTTATAGGCTGGATGATGAAGTATATTCTCGTCAGGTACGGGGGATTGAGAATGTATCGAGGTGCGAGGCCGATATTCCTTGGGCTTGTGCTTGGCGAGATGACCTGCGCTGGCATCTGGGCACTTGTTGGAATGGCAACGGGCACCAGCACGGGTTATCGAATCTTGCTGAGTTAAAATGCCTAAAATGCCCGGCGGCTCTGGTCACTAAGTCAGAAGCATCTCAACTTCTTAGGACGCTATTCTTTTACCCTATCAGAGCCAACACGCCAGAGGATTTGAAACTATAGATCCTTAACTGGATTTTCTGTTCCACTGCTACACAAATAAACACGCCAGAGGATTTGAAACTATAGATCCTTAACTGGATTTTCTGTTCCATTGCTACACAAAGTCCACGGATGTATCTATATGCGCTGTTTCTGATATGGACGTCTCGGATTGGCAAATTGGACGTTTGTCATTTTTTGTTACATTCAGCAACACAACAATTAGTCGCTCTGTCATCTCACTTGCACAGACAGAACTTGCTGAACGCGGCACAATCGCACGATTCAAAGACGGAAAGCGATAGACTCACTTTACCAATTGAAATTCTACACAGCTCACTAAAAATTCGCACTTTTTTTGGGAAGTTTCTGGGTTTTTTCATTTTATACTTTGCCAAAAGTATAGCCATAAGCACTCTGGATAAACTGGCGCGTCGGTTAAGGCGTTTCCGCCTCGTCTGCCTCCAAATATTTCAGTGGACTTTCTAAGTTATAGACTTCAGAGTCTTCCACAATCTGTTTAAGAAATCCTAAATGTCCAGCACCGATAATTAGCAAAACACGTTCATTCCGTGATTCCGTAATTCGGGTGAGGTTGACGAAAATTTTGAGATTCCGTGGATACCAACCGTGTGCAACCCAATTCGCCCCGGGGTACTCATCTCGTAGACCGATTCGAGCAATCCTCAAGTAGTCGCGGAGATTTTTGCGTATCCCTTCATCTTGGTTGATCCTGATATACATATCAATCATCGGTTCATATTTCTCACGCACAATCCAAGTTCTGCCGTCTGCGTCCTGCGTGATTTTTCCGTCAGTAGGTGACGGCGAAGACAGAAGGTGTTCCTGACTGTTCGCTTCAGCAAACGCGTCGTAGTCTATCAAACGATCATCAACGTCCTCCCGAACGATTGGATCCTCTTGGAAAAAATCTACACAGTATACCTTCGGATGTTTCATCTGCTTGGCTAACCGAAATCCGATCTGCTCGCTTTCATAGCGTTTGAGTTCATAAGTGCCTTCCAGATAGCCTTGATAACTCGCGTTGATTTCAGCGTCCCGTGAGAAATCTATTTCAAGAGCAATCTTGGTAGGTTGGAACTTTCTGAGCTGCGCGACCAACTGCTCAATTTCGGCTTGACGTTTGGGCGTGAGCACATCATCTATTTTTGGATTGACGCCGTCCCAGCCGGGATTTGCCAGATGGCTACTGCCGAGAACCATAATCGTCGGTTTCATTCGCGTGTTCTCCTCTTTATACTGGAACCCTATAGTTTTAAAATGTCTATGTCTAAATGTGCTTCTGTTATGCTATAAAGACGGCAACTTGCGTATAAATATTTCTGTCGTTCCAAATTCTAATTTTTGCGAAGTGCCTCAATAGGCGTAAGCGACGATGCCTTTATAGCGGGATATAAGCCAAAAGAGATGCCGATTATCGCT
>JAGWBV010000104.1 GCA_021295715.1 Candidatus Poribacteria bacterium
AAGACGGTTGTTCTTCGGAAAAACCGCTATTGTCTACGAAGCCGAAGCCCCTACCTTTAGGTAGTGGGTGCTATCACTTAAATGAAATAACCCAAGTTGCTACGAATAAGTTTTGAACGTTTTAAGAAGATTTTCGGGTGCTTTTTCACCCCGTAGGGGTGATATGTCTATAGAAAATGGTATATTTAAGCAACCGCACCCCGTAGGGGTGCTATGTGTATAAATAGGTGGCAACTTGGGTTGAAATAGTACTGCCGAATTTTCACCTACGGAGGTTGGTAAGAGTGGAAGATGTAAGAATTGAACGGATTGAATGGGCACGCTTGACAGGCGAACGCCCGCGCAAAGCGGGTTGCAATTCGCGTCTCGGTGAACACGGGTTGCATGTCCGTCCCGCCATTGCCCGTATAACAACAACAGATGGCGCGAGCGGTTTCGGATTTTCACCGATTTCCGGTGAAAAAGCACAAGAAATCGTCGGATTTCAGCTCAGCGACGCGTTCGATACAGAAAATGGGGTCACCGAAGAATTCAGGATGTTGGAGTATCCACTCTGGGACTTGGTGGGTAAACTGGCGCAAAAACCCGTCTACGCGATGCTTTCTGGAGAAAACGGAGCGTTTCGCGCCCCGTGTTACGACACCTCACTTTATATTGATGATTTGCACCTTGACGATAACGCTGAAGCGGCGGCACTCATTGCGTCTGAGGCGTTAGAGGGAAAAGCGCGCGGGCATAATGCCTACAAAATCAAAGTAGGGCGCGGTGCGATGCACATGCCACTCGACAAAGGGACGCAACGGGATATTGATGTCATCCGCGCCGTACGTCAAGCAGTGGGACCCGACGCATCAATTTTGATAGACGCAAATAACGGCTACAATCTCAATCTCACCAAACAGGTACTCGGCGGTGCAGCTGATGCAAACGTCTATTGGATGGAAGAAGCCTTCCACGAGGATGCCCGTGTCTATAGTCTGCTGAAAGAATGGCTAAATGCCGAAGGTTTAGAAACCCGTATTGCCGATGGCGAAGGCGGTGCCTCACCGAATTTGGTGGACTGGGCAAAAGATGGACTCATTGATATTGTCCAATACGATATTTTCTATCCTGGCTTCTCACGCTGGCTGGAACTCGGTCCTGAGTTGGATGCGTCGAACGTCGGCACAGCACCACATCATTACGGTGGACACTATGGAAATTACGTAACCTGTCACCTTGCTGCAAAGGTAGAGCGGTTTGAATTCGTTGAATGGGATCACGCAACGACACCGGGTTTAGACGACTCTGGGTATTCCATATCCAATGGTTATGTAAACGTCCCACAGAGTCCGGGTTTTGGACTGAATCTGGATGAGACACCCTACCAAAAAGCGAGGGAAGAAAACGGATTTGATGTTCGCGCGTAATTAAGTCGTGTGTGCATTAGCGTCAAGCCGTTGTGAGTATCACTGATGCTAATGCGATTACAAAAAATCTGGGAGAAATAGAACCATGGCATATTTAACGGAAGCAGACAAGACTTTCTTTAAAGAAAACGGTTATCTGATTGTGCGCGGTGCCCTGGGGCAGGAAGCGATTGATGCCGCGCTTGACAGACTCTGGGAAGCAATGGACGAAGACAGAAATGACCCCGAATCGTGGATACGCAAGGGGTATCGCACAGTACCTGTTGGCAGTGAAGAAGTTATCAGCGGTACAACATACAACAACCGAGTCTTCGCTATGGCAGAGGAGCTTGTCGGTATGGACAAATTGAATACGAGCGGTGGTGCGGGACCGCATATCAATTTTCCGGATCCAGACAGGAAATGGAATGAACCGATGGGGCACCTTGATGGTTACCACACGCCTACGAATGGTGTGCCGAAAGGGGTCGTTGGTTCGTTCACGCTTGGTGCTACCGTTTATCTCAGCACAGTTGAAAAACATGGCGGCGGATTTACTGTCTGGCCAGGAAGCCATCAGATTTGGGCAGAATACTTCAGACACCATGACTTAGATAGCCTCCCAGGGGGTATCGCCCCCTTTGATTTAGGACCGAGTTACGAATTCACTGGTAAGGCAGGTGATGTTTGTTTCTGGCATCATCAGATGAGCCACACTGCTGGTCCGAACTGTGGTCGCAACGTCCGAATTGCATGTATTAGTAGGTACCGCCGAAGAGATCTCGATCAAATTAAGTTTGAGACTCCTGATGACATGTGGAAATATTGGGACGGGATTTCATAGCGTCTGGGTTTCTTCCTCGTATCAAGTTTCCTTGTGTTGGAGCATTACATAATGCTCCAAAATCGCACCTACAGCTACACCCTAATTTTTAATTTGTCAAATATTTGGACCTATGTTATGCTTTTCTTAACCGCATTTTATAGCGAGCAATAGTGTCAACCTTCAGTTAGTAGCAGAAACATGTTAGGGAAGTTTGGGAATGGACCTCTATCTGAACCCTTCCAAAATCACCGAGATAATAGGTGTGGAAGAAGAAATAATTAAGCGAACATTAGAACGGCGAGATGGGGACATTGAACCCTATCTGCGTGTCGTCTCTGCCCCACCTGAAAACCCTGGAGATCGTCCAAAGCCACAGATTCAGTTAAGGATTGATGGTCTCGCGCTGCTGATAAAAAAACTCACCTATAATATCCCTACAGATGATATTATTGAGAACCTCAGTTGTCAGGTATTTCATATTACGCATCTCAGGGAAACGTGTGAAAAATTGGAAACAGAGAATCAAGCCCTTATTGCCGAAAATGAGCAACTCCAGGAAAGAGTTGGAACGTTTCAAACCGAGAAAGATAATTTGTCCGCAGAAGTTGAAGACCTGAAAAGTCAACTCATTGCGGAACGATCCAAAACTTGGGTAGCCCGTTTACTCAAACGCGGAGATTGATGGGGCTGGACGAACGCGGCTGAAGGTGCTATCCCTGCAGGTATCGAAAAATCGCTATGGCAAAAGAAAAACGGAATCAACTGCTTGCGATCGGGTTCTTCGTGCTCGGCATGATCTGCCTCTATGTAGAGGGTATCTCATTCGTCCCATCTGTCATCGCTCAAAATGCCGTTTTGCTCAAAGGTATCGCGTTGGTGCTGCTGAGCATCGCTGCGATCCTTGCGGGTACTGCTTTTGAAAATAAACAGCGAATCGCCATCATTTCCAGCATAGGTTTGGCGATGAGTCTCGGATGCCTCTATCTGCCTGTCCCTTCAATCTTGCCCGGTTCAACGTTCCATATCCTTTTCGCTTGTGCAATTGCATTTGGCATGACAACCACTGCGAAGCGAGCAGCGACTATCGGTGCAGCAGCCCTTGCCTGTATTGGCATCGTTTTTCTTTACCAGCCTTTCTTCCCATCGCTTAATGGTACCGCCCTACACCTACTTCTACCCGGTATAATCGTTTTCTCAATCGTTTTTTCGCAGAAAACCTTGTGTGAGCAGATTTCTGTCGGCTTAATCGCGCTGGGTTTAATCGCGCTCTGCCAACCTTTTCTGATACTATTCTATCAAACCGGTTTCCAACTGTTGCTTACCGGATTAACAGGTTTTATTGTCGCAGCACATCGCTAAAAATTGTTAGACAAAAATTCTGGTCTTTCCATGAACTCTAATAGAAAAAAAGTTGTAATAGTAGGGGCAGGGGTTATCGGTGCCGCGATCGCGTATCATCTGTCCCAACGCGATGGAATCGCTGTGACGCTTCTGGAGCGTGACATTCCCGGTGCTGGGGCATCTGGACACTCTTTCGCGTGGGCAAACGCCTTTGGAAAGGAGCCGCGTGACTACCATACCCTCAACCGGCGTTCGTTGGATATGTGGTACCGACTCGCCCATCAACTTGATGCGGATATAGGTATTCACTATGGCGGCGAAATGCGGTGGGAAAACAATCCACAACATGCGACGCAGCTACGTCAACGCATTCAACAAATTCAGAGGTGGGGTTACCCGTGTCGGCTCATTACCCGTGATGAGATGTTGACACTTGAACCACACCTACACCTCGAAACCGTAGCAGCAGCATCTTTCTCAGAAGCGGATATCCACATTGAGACCGATAGATTCATTAATGTGTGTCTCCGACGCGGGCGCGAAACGGGTGTGGTGGTGCATCCACAAACCAGTGTTACTGGGTTTGTTATTCGTAATGGTAGTATCGTTGCTGTCAAAACCACCGATGCCGAATTTTCGTCCGATATTGTTGTCTTAGCAAGCGGTGTTCAGACGACCGAACTCGCCTCCTTAGTGCATACGCATATTCCGCAGCAACGGAGTCCGGGTATCGTTATTGAGACAACGCCGTGTGCTAAGGTTTTACACAATGTTGCGATCATTCATGCCCCTCCGAAAGATGAGAATCATCAGCACCTTCACCTCCGACAAATGGCTGACGGGAGTCTTCGGATCGGGCAGGGTACACAAGAAGGGATAAACCGTGATGATTCGCAACAGCATGCCGATGCGCTCCTCGCTCGTGCCAAAACCTATTTGCCAGCGATAGCAAATGCTGAGGCAATTCCAACGCCAGTGGGGTATCGTCCAATGCCGCTTGATGGGTTTCCGGTCCTTGGGTTTACCGAAGCAGTACAAAATCTGTATATAGCATTGATGCACAGCGGTGTGACATTAGCACCCTTGGTAGGTGAAATGGCGACCTTGGAAATTGCTGACGATGTGCGGGTGGATTGGTTCGCACCGTATCGACCAGAGCGATTTAGATAGGGTGTTGGGTTGCACGATTCCCTGCTTGCAAAGGGTTCTCGGTAACCCTCAAGAATTGTTGGATGCTACGGTTAATTAAAAAGAAGAAAATTTATCTCAATTTATTTTCAAACATTTGATATACTTTTATCATTAAATTGCTGTGGTGCCGAGTTGGGGGTTGTACGATCACAACCTCATCATTTACACAAATCCCTCCAAGATTAGAGCAACGAAGGAGATAAACATGTTAGATGCAAGAAAATTTTCGCTGATGCAATTTGTTACGCGAATTGCTATTTCTGTTTCTATCTTGATTTTTATATCGGTTCTCCTTAGCTTTGGCGGGGAAATCCTTGATGACTTTGATGATGGCGATACGGAAGGCTGGGAACGTTCGCCACAAAATGAAGATAGCAAGTCCTTTTGGGGCATAGAGAAAGGGAACACTTTTGTCACTTTCGATCCAAAGGGGATCGTGTGGAGCGAAGCGATCTCCCAGTTCAATTTCACTGGCGAAGGGTTAAACATTGGGGACCCAAGCAAATGGACAGACTATGACGTGGAGGTAGATTTGCGGCACAAAGAGGTAGCCAACTTCCCAGGTGGCGTTCGTGGACGCGTTGACCTTGAAACAGGTTCCCATTATGTTGTCTGGCTATATCCAGGATCGGCAAAAATGAATCTGTTTAGTAATCCAGGCTGGGACATTAATACCGGTCTGCAAAACCACGGTGAAGCTCCTTATAAGCCCGAAGTGGATGAATGGCACACGGTCAAATTGAGTTTTTCAGGTGCCACCATTAAAGTCTTCTATGATGGGAAGATGATGATTGAAACAAAGGATAATCAGTACAAAAGTGGAACGGTAGCACTCGGTAACCAAGACAAAATCGTGGATTACGATAACGTCCGCATCACTGGTCCCGATATTCCCAACTTTAATGCAAGTGCTGTCGAACCAGAAGATAAATTGACGATAACTTGGGGGCAGATAAAGTCGTCGTTTTAGAATCTATTTGAAGAAGGGAGGAATTGTCCGAAAGAAGGCGAGTCTATATAGACGAGATTTACTGATTGACTTAGGAACTCACGTAGGATTTAGAAGTTGTCCTGAAGTCAACCCTATTTCTCATAATGATCTGTGTACACCTTCACCAAGTCCCCCTTCCGAAAACCCGGAACAGCCGTAGCACACTCCAGTGCCAGATGCTCATAATCAATCTTCATCAATCGTGATAAGACATTAAGATTGCTCGCTTTTAAAAGCATCCACTGTTTGTTCCGCTCGCACTGCTTTTCATCTGTCTCTCTACGGGAGTAATCCTGCCACCCTTGACACGGCACAGCAAAATCAAAGGAGTTTTGAAAGACCTTCAAAGCGTCAGGTGTGTTGTTATACTGCCACATCTGAAAGGCACTATGTCGAATCGGTAAAGGCTCATACTGTCGCATATCGGGATGTGCGCTTACTAAACGCGTCCACACTTGGAACTCTGTATTTACCGAATAGGATTTATCGGTGTCGAGGTGGAACGCATCTCTTGGAAGGGGCAATTTACTGATAAACCGCATACTGGCATCAAGCCTCTTGTGAGTGCCAAACTTCCGGAAATTAACAGGGACAATAAACGCGACAATATCTGCCAAATACGCGGCATGGTTAAAGAAGTCTATCGCTAATTTTCCACGCTTGCCAAAAGGTGGATTGCCAATGATGGCAATATTTCTGCGTGTGAACGGGAAATCGGTGATTTCAAAAAAGTCTTGGGACCTCACATCGCTACATTTTGGCACGAGATCTATGCCTAACCGATTTTCCGGCGGCAAGAGTTTGTAGAACGCCCCGGTGCCAGCCGCAGGCTCTATGAAAAAGAGGTCGCTGAGACTTCGGTTTAGTGTTGAAAGCGTGTCTGTGAAATGCTCCCAACATGCCCTCGCGACCTCTGATTTCGTATAGAATTGGTCTAATGAATGTTGCACGATTTTTGTGAACTATACAGTGAACTACTCAAAGAGCACCAATTCGCCATCTTTGACAACCAGGATTTTCGGGGCGTAAACCGCCTCCCCGTGAGCATCAAAAGAGAATTTACCTAAAATTGTATCAAAATCTTTAATACTTGCGAGCGCGTCTCGAATCGCGGCAGAATTGGTTGAGTGTACCTTCGCGAGTGCCTCCGCCAAAATATAAAATGTCGCATACGAGCGCGCAGCATAATTGCTCGGTTCCATACCGAATGTGGCGGTATAATTTTCCACAAATGCTTGATTTTGTGGTGTATCAACAGCGGCACCCCATCCGATAAAAGTCATCGCTCCTTCAGCAGCCGCACCTGCCGCTTGCACATCTCCTCCGGTTAATGTGCGCACGATAAAGGGAGCGGATATACCGAGTTGATGCCCTTGGGTGAGGATGCCAGGTTTTTCTGGGGGTAAAGATGAAACAAAGATAACATCAGGATCCAGTGCCTGGATTCGGGTTAACTGTTCAGAAAAGTCGGTATCCCCCCCTTGGAAGGTTTCAGTGGCGACCACTTCAACCCCTTTCGCCGCCAGTACCTCCCGCACTGCCTCATCTCCATCAGTAGAGAAAGGATCAGTTTCATCATAGAGCGTAGCAGCTTGTTGATAACCGAGTTTCGCCTGTGTTGCTTCAATGCCGCTTGGTATCAGCACATTTGTGGCAAGTGAGACGCGAAAAACAAAATCACCCAGCGCGCTGAGACCGCGAGCGGAGGATGTCGGACTTATTGCCACTACCTGATTCTCTTGGGCAATCGGGAAAACTTCTTCGGTTTGGCCTGAGGTAGAAGGTCCGAGGATAACAGATACTCCGTCTTGATGAATCAGTTTGTTAAAACCCTCAACCGCACCCTCTATAGTGCTTCCATCGTCTTCAATGATGAGTTTGAGTTGTACGCCGTCGTGTTGTGCGGCGTTAATCTCATCGAGTGCCAATTCAAAGCCTTGCGATATTGGGATGCCAAACGAGGCACTGAGCCGACCTGTCAACGGTAAGACGACACCGATGGAAATATTTTCACTATCTTCCGTCATCTGAGGTGTGGTAGGTTGAACAATCTGGGAAACTCGATCACACGCGGAAAATCCGACAATTAATGCAGCAATCGCAAATAAAAATGCGAATGGTGTAAATTTTTTAGTGTTCATAAAACTCCTTTGATTGTATACGTAATTTATACTTTAGTCTATTGACAGCACGCGAAGTGCTTATTATTTCAGTCTTCTTATTATATCATTTTCACTCTGAAATTCAATACAAAATCGCCTTGGTTCCCAACAGCCATGTACTTGACTAATTTTCTGTTATCGGATATATTGAAGTGAATTCAAGCCTCAGAACAGACAACTTCATACCAGATAGGACACTATGACAACTGAAGCAAAATCACCGGTCCGTTGGGGAATTCTCAGCACAGCAAACATCGCGACAAAAGTCGCCCGTGCGATTCATCTCGCTGGGAATGCTGACTTAATAGCCGTCGCGAGTCGGACCGAAGAACGTGCCGCTGCATGGGGACGAGAGCATAATGTCTCTACGACCTACGGCACCTACGATGCCCTCCTCGCTGATGACTCACTTGATGCCATCTACATTCCCTTACCGCCCTCACTTCACGCCGAATGGACAATCAAAGCCGCCGAACACGGCAAACACGTCCTCTGTGAGAAACCGCTCGCTGCAAACGCTGATGAGGCGATCGCAATGGCAGATGCTTGTCACCAGAATGGGGTGCAACTCATGGATGGTGTTATGTGGGTTCACCATGAGCGCACCGCGGCGATGAAACGGAAACTAACAGACGACACCCTCGGACGACTCCGGCGCGTGACAGCGGCATTTACCTTCAATTGGGACACAATTCCTGTCGGGAATATCCGGGCGATGAAAGAGTTCGCAGGTGGAAGTCTCGGAGATTTAGGCTACTACTGTGTCCGTGCGATTCTCTGGGCATTCGAGGAGATGCCAACACAGGTGTTCGCGACGGCGCGTTACAAAGTCGGCGTGGATTTTAATCTTGCGGGTATCCTCTGGTTCAGCGATGAACGCATTGCTACCCTGGATTGTGGGTTTGACACAGGGCTCCGAAAGTGGTTCGAGGTCGCTGGCACGCGCGCCTCAATCGTTTGTGATGATTTCACCGTCCCTACTTCTGAGGACTCTGCTCGATTTTGGGTGCATGGACCCGACGGAAACGAGCAGAACACGATTGAGGGAGGTATCCAAGAGGCCACAATGATTGAACGGTTCTCTCATATCGTGCAATCTCGGAACCTTGAGGAAAAGTGGGCTGAAGTGGCAGTAAACACAGTGCGCGTCTGTGATGCATTACTTGAATCGGATCGGCGTAAAGAAGTGGTCGAACTCTAATACCGGAAACATTAATTGAGGATTGCTATGAAAATTACCAATATCGAAACGTTTATTGTGGATGCTGGATGGCGGCCCTGGACTTTTGTGAAGGTGGAAACCGACGAAGGCATCACCGGTTACGGTGAATGTAGCGATGGCAGGAATCCTAACGGTGTGGTGGGAACTATTAAGGACTTTACACCACTGATGATTGGACGGGATCCACGCCCCTATGAGATGCGGTTTTGGGACATGATTCGCGGCTCTCGGCAAAGCCCCGGCGGTATCGCGGCGAAAGCGATTGCCGGTATTGAGTGTGCGTTGGTAGACATTAAGGCGAAGGCGTTGGGAATCTCGGTTGTTGAGCTGTTCGGTGGACCGACACGCGATGATGTGCGTGTCTACTGGTCACA
Source organism: Candidatus Poribacteria bacterium (assembly GCA_021295715.1). Lineage (NCBI taxonomy): Bacteria > Candidatus Poribacteria > Candidatus Poribacteria bacterium. Next base: position 9,496 of record JAGWBV010000104.1, read on the forward strand.
CTGCGGTTCTTCCCGCGCACGCAACTATGAACTCATCGGTGTCCCACCCTTAAAAAGCATGGATGACATCGCCGCATTGGGTCGTGAAGTCGTCGAAAAAGGCTTCACCGCGCTCAAGACTAACATCATTTTCCCCGGCGACACCGCATCTGTCCATTTCGGAGGCTTCGGGGGTGGACCCGGGACTACCGACGGAAACGTAACATCTCAAGTGCTACGCCACATTGAAACCTTAATCGGCACTTTCAGGGAAGCCGTAGGTCCCGATGTCAGTATCAACCTCGATCTGAACTTTAACTTCAAACCGGAAGCCTGCATGCGTATTGCCAAAGTGCTTGAGCAGTTCGACTTGCTCTGGTTGGAGATTGATATGTACGACCACGAGGCTCTCCGCCAAATCAAGGATTCTACGACAACCAAGATCTGCACCGGTGAAAACCTCTATTACATGCGCGAATATCTCCCCTACTTTGAGTGCCGCGCTGCCGATGTGTTCATGATAGATGTGCCGTGGAACGGATTCGCACCCTCAAAGAAAATCGGCGACTTAGCGAATGTGTTCCAACTCAACGTCGCGCCCCACAACTACTACAGCCACCTTGCGACCCACATGAGCGCGAGTCTCTGCGCTGTCCTGCCCAATGTGCGAATCATGGAGATAGACATTGATGATGTCCCGTGGAAAGACGATTTGACGACGCATGTTCCAGACATTACAGATGGCTATATGAAAATCCCGACGCGTCCCGGATGGGGAACGGATCTCAACGAAGAGGTCGCCAAAGCACATCCCTGGCCTGATCGGAGAGGAGATTGGTAAATATATAGGAAGGGAAAAGTCATCTTACACTACGAAGTCTTTTTACGGGAATTGACGGAATGAAAGCCCACTGCTTTAGCTTTGGGATGAAATTCCGCAGTTGTGGAAAGGACCAAACGAAATGTAGTATAATTAAAGTATCGTGTTGGACCGACATGCAAAGCATTGTCGCTTGACAATGTGTCGGTCCCACCTACTTTGCGGGGGTTAAAGACACGATGCACGATATACCATGAAAACCGAAAAATATGAGTTCTACCACCAATCTAACTTGATACAGATCGGCAATTTGATTGACGATTTGCATGGTGTGCATGTTCACCTCTTGAGGTTGCAGAGACGCTATTATC
>JAGWBV010000105.1:0-4833 GCA_021295715.1 Candidatus Poribacteria bacterium
TATTCTTTAGGTAACACCCCGATTTTAGCACAGTTTCTATATTTGGGCAAATTTTATAGTGAAACCCATGGTCATTTATGGTAAACTTTAGAATTAACTGTTTCTATTCCCTTCAACGGATCCATCCGTCCCGACATCTGTATTTTCCCGATTATTGTCAGTCGTCTCTGAGGTCTTCAGCATATAGACCTCCTCCAAAAATCGACTGTAGCTAATAGAACCACGTCCTCCCATTTTTTCAACAATCGGACTGGCGATGGTGCGTGCGAGTTCCGATCGGCGGTGCCCAGGCAGCGTTGCCCGCCGCGTAAGATATTCACGTATTACCCGCATCTCCCTCTCTGTCACTAACGTCGGCTGTATCCAAGCCGTATAGATAAGATCTCGTGGTGGGATGCTGATAGATTGGTTACCTACGTGTGAACCGCCGCCGGTCGGTTTCAACTCGGTGCGCGTCGTTTTAATAACAAGTGTCCCTGCTGCGAGGTCCCCTAACCGCTGCCAATTTCTGTTTAACATCATACACAGCAAACCCACGCCATAAAAGAAGGGGAGAAAATCGACAACCCGCACCAGATTCCGGATCGCAGCATCCGCGAAACCGATTGGATAGCCCCCCTCCTTGATAACACGCAAACCGAGTGCGAGTTTTCCAAAGGTTTGACCATTTGTGGTCGCCTCAAACACCATATAGTAGCCCCAGAATATCGCGAAGACAAGGATCCCACCCAACGCCCCGAGCCAATTGCCGACAATGTCTCCAAGTTCAGAGATAAATCGCCTGTTGACGTAATATCCGACAAGTGAAATCAGCGTCAGCAACGCAGTATCAATGAGTGCTGCATAGAAACGGGAGCCGATACCCGCCTGCTGAAAGTTTATATCAATTTGCTCAGGTGTTTCCACGGATACTTGTTCATTCATTTGTAAAGTAGGGACCTTTCTCTGTAAAATAGGTTGATTTTCGATACGAATCGGTGTTTAATTTAACCATGACTGCTATAGAATTCATTGCCAAAAAACAGAATACTTGGGATGAGCTTGAAACATTACTCACCCATTCACGCGGAGCGAGTGCGGGGCAACTCAATCGGCTCGGGTATCTATACCGACGTGTCACGTCCGATTTAGCGGTCGCCCGACGCGATTTCCCACAGGATCCGTGTGTCGCATATCTCAACGCGCTCGCTTCACGCGCACATGCCGCGGTCTACCAGACCTCCCCTTTCAAACGTGGCACGCTTCGTCAGTTTCTTCTTTTCGGTTTCCCGGCAGTATTCCGTGAAAACCTCAGCTTCATCGGCGCAGCGTTTGTGGTGTTCACGGTCTCATTTGCGGCAGCATATTGGATCGCTTTGAGCACCCCGGAACTTGCGGAACAAATTGTTCCTGAACACTTTGCCTCTGGAACAACACATCAGCAGAAAACCGAAATTTATTTGCTTCCTTTGTAATGACCAACAACATTCGGGTTGCGTTTTTTGCCTTTGCTGGCGGCATCATATTTATGGTTGGCAGTGCCTACATTTTAGTTATCAACGGTATTGTCATCGGTGCAATCGCAGGCATGTGTCATGTTAACGGGGTTGCTCTCGCCCTCTGGTCGTTTGTATCGCCGCACGGCTATATTGAACTCACAACGATTTTCATTGCTGGTGGTGCCGGGTTAAAGTTAGGATACGCCCTTATCGCGCCCTCGCTGCTTACGCGGAAACGGACTTTGACGGACGCGGCGAGGACCGCTATTCAGTTGCTCGGTGGAAGCGTTGCCTTGCTTGTCGTTGCGGGGATTATTGAAGGTTTCGTGTCGCCTTCGGGTTTACTCCCCTCCGTCAAAATCGGATTCGGTGCGTTGACGGGCATCCTGCTGTTCACCTACCTCTTTGCAGTGAAAGCTGGATAATCTTTTTAATTTTACCTTGCGGTTCGGTCAGGTGCGTCTGAAGCCTTGACGTTCCTTCCCGTATATCCGCTCTCCAAATGTAAAGCAAAGACAAATTATGCCATTTAAGGCATAATTTCATTACGAGCTACGAGCTTTGGTTTCCTTTCTTTTATTCACCTGTTCAACTCCAGTCGTCCGAGATGGACACAGCCTCTCAGGTGCCATAAATCGCAAACTTCAAATTTGAGACTTGGCTTTCAGTTCCAAGTACTTATTCACGACCGCCATTGTCAACTGATGCGCAGGCACATCAATCGTGATAACCCCTCGACGCCGGAGAATATCTAACGTTGCCTGTTTCTCCTGCAACAACCGCTCAGCGATCGCCTTCTCGTAAACCGACTTGGAATCTGTAGACTGCTGTTCCGCCAATTCAACGATACCGGAATCTGTCAAGGTCACACAAGCAACGAGGTGATGCTTAGAGAGTTGCGACACATAGGCAGCGATCCCTTCAGCAGAATCGCTATCCAAGATGTCCGTAAATAGGATAATGAGTGCACGTTTGCGCTGCTTCGTAGCGAGATACTTGAACGCCGCTTCAAAATCGGGTTCAACGGAATAAACAGGGAGCGCGTAGATCGTTTCGAGCATCGTGAGAAACTGTTTTTTGCCGGGCTTCGGTGCAAGGTATTGATGAACGGTATCCGCAAAAGCGATCAATCCAACCTTATCCCCTTTGAGCGTCGAGACATACGCCGTCATCAGAGTTGTGTTAATAGCATAATCCAATTTAAGCATCATCGGCAGCATTTGACCCGCAACTTGTGTTTTTAAGTTTTGTATCGGAGGCGAGTTGCGAATCAAATCAGGATGATCGGGATCGCGAACTTTCCGAGACTTCTGCGATAGAATCTCTGTTGAGCGGGGTGCGGTCGCATCCAAAAGGATCGGCGAAGCCATGAGTCTCCCAGTGTCCAACATAATGACAATATCTTGGCTCCGTTCGGTCTCAAATTCCCGAACAATCGGTTTCCGTTGCCGCGCAGTGGCATTCCAATCCATACGACGAAAGTCGTCATCAGGAAAATACTCACGGAGCCGCTCCATCTCGGTGCCTTCCCCGAATCGCCGTGAATTCTTCAGTCCAATCTGATGGAGCATCCCCCGCTTCACTAAGAGTTCATATTGTCGAACGGCTTGTAGGTTCGGATAAACCTTTATTTCCGTCGCCGCTGGGACACGCCGTTGCCGGACGACAAGTCCCAAGATCCCCTGACCCCGCAGATGTATATCTACGAACTGATAAATCCCGCGTCGTAACGGGGTCAGGCGATACACTATATCTGTCTGGTCCATCGGGGAAACAGAGCAATCGTGGACGACCGCATCGAACAGAAACTCGTCGGGAAAATCGTCTTTGAGACGCATCTTGAGCTGGTAGCGCGAGCGGTTGATGACTTTCAACCTCACGACATTCTCTGCTCCCAACGAAAACTTGGAATTCATCTCACGGTGTACCTCGACGTTTTTAAAAAGCGGATTCGTAAGGTAATCCACGGCACTGACGACGAAAAGCACCACCATATAGGCACCACCGACAAACAAAAGACTCGGTGAAACACCGCTCAGCGCAATTGGAACGGCTACCGGAAGTAAGAAGATGAGGAGACGATTGCTCAAATGCATTTTTTAATTTTACCTTGCGGCTCGGACAGATAGGTTTCAGGTTTGAAATAGTATAACTTAACGCGGAATTTCTGATTCGGCGAGCAACCTATCAATCACATCGTCTGGGGTTAGTCCTTCAATCTCGGCATCCGGTTTTAGGAGAATCCGATGTCGATAGACTGGCGGTGTCAAAAATTTGACATCATCGGGCAGAATATAATCCCGTCCTTGAAGTGCGGCGTAGGTCTTACTCGCTAACAATAAGGCAATCGAGGCGCGCGGACTTCCGCCTAATACTAACTCATTCGACGCACGTGATGCCTCCGCCAAACCGACAATATACCTGAAGATCGAATCCTCCACCGTGACTGCTTGGATCGCCTCCTGACACGCGTGAAGTGAAGCACTGTCAAGGACACTTTCAATACCTAATGTTTCCAAGCGAGTGGCATTAAAACCGTGATGATAGTTCATCAAAATCTCTGTTTCTACTTCTGGATCGGGATAATCCACGCGTAATTTGAACAGAAACCGGTCCAGCTGGGCTTCGGGAAGTGGGTAAGTGCCTTCGTATTCGATAGGATTTTGCGTTGCTAACACCATAAATGGCGGTGGGAGTTCATGGCGGACCCCGTCAATGCTTACCTGACGTTCTTCCATAGACTCTAAGAGTGCCGATTGCGTTTTCGCGGGTGCCCGGTTAATCTCATCAGCGAGCAGGACATTCGTGAAAACGGGACCCCGCTTGAGGTTAAATTGGTTTGTCGTCAAATCGTAGACGCTGGTACCGACAATATCCGACGGCATCAGGTCAGGGGTAAATTGTACACGGCTGAATTGCCCAGAGACTATCATTGCCAAGGTTTTCGCAACGAGTGTTTTCGCCGTCCCGGGGACTCCTTCCAACAACACATGCCCGCCTGAAAATAGGCTAACGACAATAAGCTCAAAAAGTTCTGTTTGTCCAACAATAACCTTTTGTGCCTCCTGCTTCATTTTTTCAAAAACCGTTTGAACGAGATTCGTCATATTTTAATTTTACCTTGCGGTTCGGTCAGGTGAGTTTCAGGTTTGAAGTGCCTTTACGTATATCTAAGGGAAATCCGCAGAAATACACAGAAACACCCTATCAAATACCCCTATCAAATACCCCAAGCAAAAACACCTCCACTTCGTTACGGACTATGGCTACGTAAAATAACGTGAGTTTGATAAAAGTGTCAAGTTGGGTTTCGCTACTGGTATTGATACAGAAAGTGGTCTTGAAAAACGAAATA
>JAGWBV010000105.1:5183-5526 GCA_021295715.1 Candidatus Poribacteria bacterium
AAAACACCTAACGACTGGTAACCTTTTCAGGTTAATTTACAAATTCCGGTGGACAGCCAATCTTGTCTTACCAATGTTCACAACCTCACAGTAGACATCGACTCGTTTTGCGAGGTCAAGCAACTGTGCCTCCGATATATCACTGGACGGTTCCAGGTCCGTCACCAGATGTGTCAGTTCCTCGTCGGCATCAATGGCACCCCGTTGCGCCAATTCCCCTAAAAAAGTCGGTGTGTCCAAATTCGGATTGACCCGCCAACGATTACCAAGATCCGATCTGAATTTGTCGCGAATGTGCCTTAAAATCTCCGAGCGCGTGTTGCCTTTCTGATACAGCGCAGTC
>JAGWBV010000105.1:5538-6481 GCA_021295715.1 Candidatus Poribacteria bacterium
CTACTTCCGTCCTGCACATCTAACGGCTTTCCAAACCGACGCCCCCTCAACATGAGAAAAACGAAAAGGATCAGGCAGAGGTAAACAGCCCCTAAACCACCGCGTGTCCCGAACACAAGTGCCGCAAACGGGTCCGGAGGTCTTGTCTCAAGCGTGTAGTATCTTTTTTCAGCAAGTCCGATCCGTGCGTTGCGTGGGAGCGTTGACATAAGGTTATAGAGGAACGTAGCATTCCGCTCATCATACTTTAGCCCATCTCTACTGAATAGATAGGTAGAGGCGATGAAGAAGACGCGTCCTTTACCATGTCGTAGCGTCACCACGGTTGCCCCATCCTCTGTCGCATAGAGTGCAACGACCTCGCGTGTTATAGGTTCAAGCGCAAAACGCGTCCGAGCGCGAATCACGTCGATCGGGTGCAGCGGAAAGAACGATTCATCGGCTGTTCGGCGTGAGAATTCCTGAGCCATACACATTGAAAAGACCGTCCAATCCTGGCTCGTCTCCAGCCACAATTAAGGTGCCACCGGTGTTGACGAAATCCTGTATATCCTTAACTTCCGTCTCAGTCGGAGCCTTATTGAGGTCTTGGAGGAACAACGCATCATATCGCTCCAGACGTGCAGGATATATCTCAGATATTTCCGTGACGCGGAACTTCAGTCTGTGTAATATCCGATGAAGTACCGTGCCATCTATCAATGAATCACACGAAATCAGAAAGCAGGTAAGCGCAATTAAGATGAAACTGACTTTTAACGGACTGTTTTGGCTGGCAAGCTGCACCAAAGAAGAAACTCGTAGGATAGGCATATTTGTCTTTGTCGACATTACGGAATCCATCTATTACCCTGTAATCGGTGCGGTTAGGAATGCAGATCGCATGAATCAACGCCGAGTGCGCGTGTGGCACTCGTCGGGGCGAGTACGCCGCAAAACCGCA
>JAGWBV010000105.1:6549-7626 GCA_021295715.1 Candidatus Poribacteria bacterium
GGCTTGTGTCCGTACCACACCTCGTCGAAAACGGTAACCGCGGGTCCGAGCGTCGCCTGCAAGTCGATGTCCTCTTGTGTTTGATAAAGATATTCGCGATTGGTGAGACTTCTATCGTAAGGGAGTACACCGCGCTCCTGAAGGTGCAAAATTGCGGAGAGATACAGATAGCGGAGGGCACTGCGAAAGTCGTTCGCTGCCTCCGCTGTTTCGGCGTGGGCAAGTGCAGCTTGCTCTGTCTCTACGCGCGCCTGCGTGGTATTTGCGGCATCGTCGTGCGCTTCAACAATCAGGTGCGTCCTGATCTGTCGGATAAAAAAGGCGACCACAATCACCAGTGCGACGGCTCCAAGTGGGAACAACACATACCTGAGATCCCCGTCCCATCCGTCCCTTGGTTCAAGGATCTTCGCCAAAGCCTTTCGGTATTCTTCGTAAGAGACATCCATCTCTGCCCGCGTCTTTAACTCTTCACGAAATGTCCGCTCTTCAACCGTCATCGCGAAAAGTTGAGAAACCGCAATCAAACAGATGATAACACCAACGCAAATCCACTTTTTCACAGTTATATTGCCTCTTTTATAGTATCCGGCTTCACATCTACCCGTTCCAGATAAAGAAGCGTCGTTAAAATCGCCCAAATCGGTACAAGGCAGGTAGCAATCAAACCTTTGACTATAAGAATTGCCACAGTAACAGGGACACTCAATAACTCCGGCAGTACAACCTCAATATCACCACCGACGAAGAGGCTCAAGAATTTGAGAGGTGATAACGCGTCGCGAATCTGTGCGAGATTCGGTGCGATGATCGCAACCGGCATCATAATCCACCAGAACAGTCTCCAGTGATTACGATACAGCGTGACAATTGTGCCAGCAAGGTTGGTGCGTTGATCGTCGGGCATTCCGATTTCCTTAACGTTGTGTGTGAAAAGCGTGGAAACGGGTGCCTAATCCGTTACCTGCATCTCGATATCATAAGCCTCTTTCCGAATCCGCAAGTCAAAGTAGAGGAGTGTAGCGCCGATGACACTGATCGGCATCGTGAAGGTAGCAATGATGAGGCTCACCAACC